>DASUHN010000275.1 GCA_036273495.1 Acidimicrobiales bacterium
GGTGGACGCCATTCCGCCCACTATAACGTGAGTGAGGCCTCACTCACAGCCGGGCCCTACTCCATCAGGTCCGGTATGTGCATGCCGCTGGTGGTTCCCCCGTCGAGCATGAAGTCGGCGCCGGTGAAGTAGGCGCTGTCGTCCGAGGCCAGGAAGAGGGCCGCGGCGGCCACGTCCTCCACCGTGCCGAACCGGCCTACCGGGGGAGTGGCCATGGCCGACCGCCGCTCGCCGGCGCCGGAGGCGTAGGCCTCGATCATCGCCGGGGGGAGCGACTCCATCACCATCTCGGGGTTGCCCGCCGCCGGGCAGATGGCGTTGACCCGGATGCCGAGGCGTCCCAGCTCCAGAGCCGCCACCTTGGTGAGCCCTCGGACCGCGAACTTGCTGGCCGAGTACGCACTGGTACGGGGGGCGGCGTAGTGGCCGTCGATCGACGAGATGTTGACGATCGAGCCGCCCCCGGCGCTCTTCATCGGCTCGATGGCGGCGCGTATCCCGAGGAACGTGCCCAGCTCGTTCACCCGGAAGACGCGGAGATAGGCGTCCACTGTCGTCTCCCGGAGCAGGTTGATGTGGAGGACGGCGGCGTTGTTGACGAGGACGTCCAGACGGCCGAACTGGGCGACCGTGTAGGCCGTCAGGTCGTCCCAGTCCTGCTCCTCGCTCACGTCACAGTGCCGGTACAGGGCGGCCGGGCCCAGCTCCTCCACCGCCGGCTTTCCCCGGTCGTCGAGCACGTCGGCCACCACGACCCGGGCCCCCTCGGCCACGAAGCGGCGGGCTATGGCCTGACCACTGCCCCGGGCGCCCCCCGTGACGATGGCCACCTTGCCGTCGAGCCGACCCGATCCACCTTGCTGCTGTTCACCGGCCACCTTGTCGTCCCTCCGAAGCGATGCCGCCGGCGTCGATGGCGGCCAGGATGGCGTTGTAGCGCTCCCGGGCCCGGGGCGCCACGTGTTCCTCCCAGCCGGTCGGGAAGGCGAACACGTACAGCTCGCCCGCCTCGATGGCGGCCCGGGCCCGCCGCCCAACCAGCAGGGGGTCGAGTCCGAAGTCGGTGATGTCGGTCCCGAACGGCTCGGCGGCCTTCCGTCCATAGCTCGTGGGCCGGTTGCGCTGGGCGCCGAGGATGCGGCTGCTGATGTTGCCGGGGCAGAGCACCGACACCCCGATGCCGGCCGGACCCAGCTCCTCGTGGAGGGTCTCGGACAGAGCCAGGAGGGCCGACTTCGACGCCCCGTAGATCCCCCCTCCGCCGAGGGCGGCGACCGAGGAGGTGTTGAGGATGTGGCCGCCGCCCTGCCTGGTCATCCGGGGGACGAAGGCATGGATCCCGTGCACGACGCCCATCAGGTTGACGTCGAAGACCCACCGCCAGTCCTCCACGATCATGTCGGTGATCGGTCCCATCAGGAGCACCCCGGCGTTGTTGCACAGCACGTCGGCCGATCGGAACTCCTGATACGTGACGTCGGCGAGCCGCTCGACGTCGGCGAAGCTGGATACGTCGGTCTGGACGGCGAGGGCCTGGCGGCCGTGCTCCTCCACCTCTTCGACCACCGCCGCGGCGGCGTCGGGCTCGATGTCGGACACCACGACGTTCATGCCGGCCTCGGCCAGCGCCAGGGCCAGGCCCCGGCCGATCCCGCTGCCCGCACCCGTCACGACCGCCGTGCGCCCGGAAAGCTCCATCCCGCTCACCCCGCTGTCTGTGGCTCGGAGACCTCAGCGCTCGCGAGCACCTGCAGGCCCAAGTCTGCCGAGGACAGTGGTCACGCCGCCGTCTCGGGCGCGGGCCGGGTGACCAGGCCGCGAATCCGGTAGAGGGACCCGGCGATCATCGGGACGGTCCCCGCCAGGTTGGTGGCCTGGCGGACGGCGATGTACGTCCCGGCCGACACGGTGCGCAGCAGCCAGATCTGAAGGATCCCCGAGGCCAGGCTGTAGATCCCCCACACCAGGGACAGCTGCCGGAAGATCCGCTGGCGGTCGTCCGGCGGGCTTCGCGGGTCCGGCGGCCCGAACACGACCTTGAAGGCGGCGCCGATGGCGGGACGGCCCACCGCCACCGACCCGAGGAAGATCGCCGCCACCAGGAAGCTGGTCACGATCCCGGGCCCGAAGTAGGCGAGCTCCGAGTTGGTGGCGACGCCGACGGCGCCCCGGGCGACGAGGAAGGCCAGGCTGATCCACAGCACCAGGCCGGGGCGCCGGCCCCGGGCCCGCCGGGCCAGCCCCAGAGTCACCGAGGCGGCGGTGGCGCCGGCCATGGCCCAGCGCAGGCCGTAGGTCCAGTCCAGGGGCATGAACGTGGCAACCGGCACGACCCCGCTGACGACGTTGGACCAGCCCATCCGGCCGGCCATCTCCCGGAGGCTGAGCGGCAGGTGGGATCCGTCGGGAGCGGGCAGGGGGACGCCGAGCACGGTCCGGCGCTCGGGCCCGGAGGAGGTGGGAGCCACTACCCGGCCGTCTCCACAATCACGCCATCGCCCCCCAGCGTCAGCCCCTTGACGTATGTGAAAAACTAACATGGCCGCAGGAGCGGTGTCGAGGGTTGGTCGCGAGCAGGGGAGGCCATGAGCAGCCAGCGGGTGCGTTCGCCGGTCGGTGCGGGAGCATCGGCCAAACGGAGAGGGCGGCGCCCGAGCATCTCGCGCGAGGACCTGGTACGTGAAGCCCGCAGGCTGGGGCCCGACGGCATCGGGCTACAGGCGGTGGCCGACGCCCTCGGGGTGACGCGCACCAGCCTCTACTACTACGTGAAGGACCAGGTCGAGCTGGGCCGGCTGGTGCTGACCGCGCTCATCGACGACGCCACTGACGAGCAATGGCTGCCGTCGGACCAGGCGGACTGGTCGGAGTGGCTCGAGGCCTATGCCTTCGAGCTGCGGCGCAAGCACCTGTCGGTCGCGCCGTGGCTGCGCTACGCCCAGCACAATCCGTTGGTGACCGAGCGGTCCCTGGCCCAGATGGACCGCCTGATGGAGCACCTGGTGCGCTCGGGATTCAGCATGCAGCTGGCCAGCCAGGCGTCGGTGTTCATCACCCGGATCGTGATGGCCACGGTCCACCAGGAGGTGGCCGGCATGGCCGGAGACGCCGAGACGGCGCGGGTGATGGCCGATCTGGCCGCCACGCGCGACCGGCTCCGCACCCGTCCGGACAATGAGCTCCGCTCCATCCGCAAGGTGTGGGACGCCCTGGACCGGACCGACAGCGAGACCCAGCTGCGCTTCGAGCTGAGGTGCGCCCTGGAGGGGATCCGCGTCCAACTGTCCTGAGCCGCCGGAGCGACGCGTGCAGTTTGTCTCGACAGCCGTTGAATAGGGGGAACATGGCCAGGGAAGCCGTCCACGGCGCCGTCGAGCCCGGCTACGAGCCCGTCCGTCGGGCGTTCGAGGTCAACTTCGCCGAAGAGGGGGAGGTGGGCGCGGCGGTCGCGGTGTACCGCCACGGGCGCCCGGTCGTGGATCTCTGGGCGGGCGTGCGGAACACCGAGACAGGTGCGCCGTGGGAGGAGCACACCCCGGTGAGGGTCGCCTCGACCACCAAGGGCCTCACCGCCGTCTGCGCCAACCTGTTGGCCCAGCGCGGGGAGCTCGACCTCGACGCTCCGGTCGCGGCGTACTGGCCCGAGTTCAAGGCGGAGGGGAAGGAGTCGGTACCGGTCCGGTGGGTGCTGGCCCATCGCGCCGGCGTCCCCGTGGTGGACAGGACCTTCACCGCCGAGGACGTGTTCGCCTGGTTCCCGGTGGTGGACGCCATCGCCGCCCAGAAGCCGCTGTGGAAGCCGGGGACGGCCCACGGCTACCACGGCCAGACGTACGGCTACATGGTCGGAGAGCTGGTCCGCCGGATCACCGGCCGGACCATCGGCCGCTTCCTGGCGGAGGAAGTGGCGGGACCGTTGGCCCTCGACGCCTGGATCGGGACCCCGGAGGACGTGATCCCGAAGGTGGCCCGGGTGCTGTCCCCGGCCTACGGGGCAGTGTCCGGGGACGCCGGATGTAAACGCGCTGACGCGGAACGGGAGGAGCCGACGGGCGGCGGAGCCGACGACCTGGCCGAGCGGTTCGGCCTGATCATGCGGGTGGCTCTGTTCACCCACCTGATGCCGGACTACAACGCCCCCGAGTGGCTGCGCATCGAGATGCCATCGGCCAACGGGGTCACCACGGCGCGTTCTCTGGCCAAGCTGTACGCCTCCCTGATCGGCGAGGTGCACGGCCGGCGGCTGTTCACGCCCGAGACCCTGGCGGCGGCAACAACACCTCAGGCTGAGGGGGAGGACCGGATCCTGCGTCATGCCACCCGCTGGGGTCTCGGCTTCTCGTTGGCGTCGGAGCCGTCTCCGATGCTCGGTCCCCACTCGTTCGGCCATGCGGGTGCCGGCGGCTCCTTCGGTCTGGCCGACCCGGAGAGCGGAGTCTCCATGGGCTATGTGATGAACCTCCACAAGATGGGCGAGGACCGCCGGGGGACCCGGCTGATGGAGGCGGTCCGGGCGTCTCTGTAGGTCCGGCGGACCAGGCCCCTTCCCTTGACAGGGTGGGGGCCGGGACATATTTTCACACCAGTCAACGAGGGGGATTGGGGATGCCTGACAGCCACGACGGGACCGACGGTCGGGGCGGCGCCGCCCTCGAGGAGACGGCACCGGCGCTGATCGTCTCGTGCGACTCGCACGTGGGGCCGCGCCTGGTGGAAGACATGCGGCCCTACTGCCCGAAGAAGTACCTGGAGCGCTACGACGCCTTCGTCGCCAAGCATCAGGCCGAGCAGGAAGCCATGCGCGAGATGTTCGCCAAGAGCGGGGGGGCACGCGGCGCCGCCTTCACCAATCATCCGAACATGGCCACGCCCGGCCACTACGACCCGCACGTCCGGCTGCGTGACATGGACGCCGACGGGGTGGCGGCCGAGGTGCTGTTACCGAACACGGTCCCGCCGTTCTTTCCGACCAGTCCCAACATCACCATCAGCCTGCCCCGGACCCGCGACGAGCTCGAGAAGCGGTGGGCCGGAGTGCAGGCCCACAACCGTTGGCAGATCGACTTCTGTTTGCTTGCCCCGGACCGTCGCCGCGGGTTGATTCAGATCTTCCCCAACGATGTCGAGCTGGCTTTGGAAGAGATCCGCTGGGGAGCCGAGCACGGCTGTTTCGGAGGCGTGCTCATCCCCCCTGTCTCGCCCGGTGACCCTCAGGTCGCCCCGCTCTTCCACACCCGCTACGAGCCGATCTGGGCACTTTGCACGGAGCTGGACCTGACGGTGGTGCAGCATGCGGGGGCCGGTAGCCCCGAGATGCCGATGGACCAGCCAGCGTCTAACGCGGTCTTGATCACCGAGAT
>DASUHN010000276.1 GCA_036273495.1 Acidimicrobiales bacterium
CGGCGGCGTCATTCCGTTGGGCCGGTATCGCTACGAGGTCACCGCCCGGTCGGCGGCGGCGCCCGACGCCGTGTTCGGGGTGCTGGCCGACGGCCCGGGCTGGAGCCGGTGGGCGGGTCCGATGGTGCGCTACTCGGCCTGGGAGGCGGGAGGGCCCGAACCCCCGGGCGGGCCGGGCTCGGTCCGCCTCCTCGGCACCCGGGCCTTCCACAGCCGGGAGGAGATCGTCGAGAGCCGGCCCCCGGAGCTGCTGGCCTACGAGGTCCGCTCGGGGTGGCCGGTCAAGGACTACCGGGCCGAGGTGCGCCTGGAGCCCGACGGCCCCGGCACCCTCATCACCTGGACGGGCAGCTTCGACGCGCTGGTGCCCGGCACCGGAGGCCTGGTGCTGGCCCTCACCCGTCCGATGATCGGCGGTTTCGCGCGCCGGTTGGCCACGGCCGCCGGCGGGGATGGGCCCCCGCCTGCCTGATCCGTCGAGACCGGGGAGCCGGGGCGTAGGGGACCCGCGGGATCACAGCACGGCAAGTTCACGTCGGGTTAGCGGCGTCGACCCACGTCGTTAACACACGCGGTCTAGGGTCGCCGGCATGAGCAGGCTGGTGCTGAGGATCTGGCTCCCGGACCGGCCCGGTGCCCTGGGCGCCGTCGCCAGCCGGGTGGGGGCGGTCAAGGCCGACGTGGTGGGGATCGACGTGATCGAGCGCGACGGCGGGGTGGCCATCGACGAGATCGTCGTCGATCTGCCCGACGACTCGCTCACCGACCTGATGCTGGCCGAGATCCGCCAGGTCGACGGCGTCGGGGTCGAGGAGGTCCATCGCGACCCGACCGCCGCCGAGGACCCGGCGGTGGCAGCCCTCGGCGCCGCCCGCTTCTTCATCGAGGCCCCCGACGTCGCAACCCTGGCGGCGGCGGTGGCCGACCACGCCCGCAACCTGGTCGGCGCCGACTGGTCGTGCCTGCTCCGACGGGCGGAGGGGGACGACGCAGCCGAGGTGCTCGGTGGTTCAGGCGCCATCCCGCAGGCGGCCTGGCTGGTGGCGTTCCGCGCCGGCCTGCTGAGCGACGCGGTCATCGCCGAGACCGCCGGCCCCCTCGACCCCGTGTGCCTGCCCCTGCCTGCCGCCGGAGCCGATCTGCTGCTGGGGCGTCAGTCCCGGCCGGTGCGGGGCCGGGAGCGCGAGCGGCTCCTTGGGCTGGTGGCGGTGGCGGACTCCTGGTGGACCCAGCTGGCGATGCAGGAGGCCCGGCGCAGCCACCCTAGCGGCGCGACCCGGATCATCGCCTGAGGGCGCGCCCCGGAAGGCCTCGTCCGGAAACCTTCAGAGACCGGCCGCCGTCAGGTGGTGGCGGTCGTTGAACGACTGCAGGCTCGGCCCCCGCGGACCGATGCTCAGGCGGCAGACCCCCGCCACATCCAGGAACATGCGCCACGCCGTGGTGTCCTCCACGCCGAGGGCCCACGCCACCGCCGCCTTGATCGGGCTGACGTGGCTGACAACGACAACCGCCGGCGCGTCGGCAGACCGGAGCCCGGCGCCGATCTCCTCGCACGCCTCGCGTACCCGCCGGCCACACGCTCGCAGTGACTCCCCGCACGGCGGGGCAAAGTCGGCGTCGGTCCGCCAACGGTCCCACACCTCCCCGGGCACGTCCCCGAGCGGACGACCGTCATACTCCCCGTAGTCCAGCTCGACCCACCGGTCGTCGACGGAGATGGCGGCATCCACGGGGCCGCGCCCCTCGGAGCCGCCCCCCGCCGCCGCCAGGATCTGCGCCGTCTGCACGGCGCGACGCAGCGGGCTCGAGACGATGCGCGCGCCGGGCGGCACGACTCCGGCCGCCGCCTCCGCCTGGCGGCGCCCCAGCTCGGTCAGCGGGAGGTCCACCCGCCCCTGCAGGAGGCCGGCGGCGTTGGCCTCGGTCTGGCCGTGCCGGACGAGGATGATCACTGCCGGACGAGAACCCGGCCGCACTGCTCGCACGTGAGCACCTCGTCGGCGGGAGCCTTGCGCAACCGGTCGAGCTCGGTGGCGGACAGGGTGAGGTGGCACCCGCCACAGCTGCCGTTGACGAGGCGGGCCACGCCGACGCCGCCAAGGCGCTGGCGCAGCCGCTCGTACCGGGCGGTGAGCTCCGGGGGCAAGGTCCCGGCCAGCTCGGCCCGCCGGGCGGCGTGTCCCGCCTCCTCGGCGGTGAGCTCCTGCTCTGCGGCGCCGAGGTCGGATTCGATGTGGGCGAGGCGGCCGGCCACCGCCGCCCGCTCGGCTGCCAGCTGGCCGACCAGGGCCTCCACCGGCTCGCGCTCCTCCATCACCTCGAGGATCACGTCCTCCAACCGCCGGATCCGCCCGCGCAGGCCGTCGACCTCCTCCGCCATGGCCTGCAGGTCGCGCGCTGCGCCGACCTCCCCGGAGTACATCCGCTTCTCGATTCCCTCCATCCGGCCCCGCCCCGCCGCCACCTCTGCCTCCATCTCGGTCTGGCGGGCCGTCAGCGCGTCGAGGCGCTCCTGCTCCTGACCGAGGCGGACGTCGAGGTCCTCGCGCTGGCGCCGCGCCGCCGCCAGCTCCGCCCGCAGCGGGTGGGTCTCCCGGCGGTGCCGGATCTGGTCTCCGTGGGTGTCCTCGTCCTGGACCTCGAGGAGGCGGTGGAGCGGGTCGCTCACCGCGTCACCAGGCGTCCACACACGGGCGCCGCTTTCCCGACGACGGGACCGGGGCCTCCCCACTCATGCGCAGCGCCCCCGTGATCCAGGCGCGTGAGTCGGCCGGGTCGATCACGTCGTCGATCTCGAAGTAGGTGGCGGTGTTCAGCGCCTTCCCGTGCTCGTACATGCGCGCGACCATCTCCTCGAACAGCTTCTGGCGCTCGGCCGGGTCCTCCACGGCATCGAGCTCCCGCCGGTAGCCGAGGCGGACGGCTCCCTCCAGGCCCATGCCGCCGAACTCCCCCGTGGGCCAGGCCACGCAGAAGGCAGGGGCCTTGAAGCTGCCCCCGGCCATGGCCTGGGCGCCGAGTCCGTAGCCCTTGCGGAGCACGATCGTGAAGAAGGGAACGGTCAGGCTGGCGCCCGTGACGAACAGCCGGGCGCAGTGGCGGACCAGGGCGGCCCGCTCCGCGTCCGGCCCCACCATGATCCCGGGTGTGTCGCACAGGAACAGGATCGGGAGGCCGAAGGCGTCGCACAGCTGCATGAACCGGGCCGCCTTGTCGGCTCCGTCGGCGTCGATGGCCCCGGCCAGGTGGAGGGGGTTGTTGGCGATGATCCCGAGGGGCCGGCCCTCGACCCGGGCCAGCGCCGTGACCATCCCCGGGCCGAAGTGGCGGCGGAGCTCCAGCACCGAGCCGGTGTCGGCCAGGGACTCCGCCACCGTCCGCACGTCGTACACGCGCAGGCGGTTCTCGGGCACCACGGCCCGGAGCCGGCGCTGGTCCTCGCACTCCCACGCCGTAACGGGTCCCTGGAAGTACGAGAGGTAGCGCCGGGCCACGTCGACGGCCTCCGCCTCGTCGGCCACCTCCACGTCCACGACCCCGTTCGGCACCTGGACGCTCATCGGCCCGACGTCCTCGGGCCGGAAGACGCCCAGTCCCCCGCCCTCGATCATCGCCGGGCCGCCCATTCCGATGTTCGATCCGCGCGTGGCGATCACCACGTCGCAGCACCCGAGCAGGGCGGCGTTCCCGGCAAAGCAGCGCCCGCTGTTGATCCCGACCAGCGGCACGAGACCCGACAGCCGTCCGAACAGGTGGAAGGCCATGCAGTCCAGGCCCGACACACCGCTTCCGTCCGTGTCCCCGGGGCGGCCTCCCCCGCCTTCGGTGAACACGACGAGAGGGGCCCGCCACTCTGCGGCCAACTCGAACATGCGGTCCTTCTTGCGGTGGTTCTGGAGGCCCTGGGTGCCGGCCAGCACGGTGTAGTCGTAGGCCACGACCACGCACCGGGAACGCTCGGGCCCGAAGAGGTCGGCGTTGACCGTGGCCGTGCCGGTCACCAGCCCGTCGGCCGGGGTCCGGGCGATGAGGTCGTCGACGGTCCGCCGCCGGCGCTGGGCGGCGATGACCAACGAGCCGTACTCCACGAACGAACCCGGGTCACACAGGTCGGCCACGTTCTCGCGTGCCGTGCGCTGGCCGGTGCGGCGCCGGCGGTCGACGGCGTCGGGACGCTGTTGATCCCCGGTGCGGCCGTGCCGGGCGTTCACCTCGGCCAGGTCGGGACGGATGCGGTCGGGGTCCCAGGCCGGGTCAGGACCGTCCGCCGCCTCCGCCGCCACGTCGGCGGGCTCGAGCACGAGAAGGGGCGCGCCCTCGGACAGGGCCTGACCGGGAACGGCCAGGAGGGCGGTCACCCGGCCGGCGGCCGGAGCCGTCACGACGTGCTCCATCTTCATCGCCTCGAGCACCACCAGCTGGGCGCCGCTCGGCACCAGGTCCCCCACCGCCACGTCGACCGCCACCACCGTCGACTGCAGCGGTGCGGCCACGACGAGGCCGGCCCCGTCCTGGGCGGCCAGAGAGGGCGCCGGTGCGCCGCCGTCGGACGGCTCGGGCAGGAGGTCGGCCAGGTTCTCCTCGACGAAGCGGGTGTGCACCGCACCGGCCGCCACCGCCGGGTGATCGAGCAGTTTGGCGAGGAAGCCGGCGTTGGTGGCGACGCCCTCGACGCGCATCTCGGACAGGGCCAGCCCGGCCTGGGCCACGGCGCTGCCGATGTCGGGTGCGGGCACGTGCACGACGACCTTGGCCAGCAGCGAGTCCATCCGGGGATTGGCCCGCCAGCCGACACCCCCGGCGGTGTCGACGCGAACCCCCGGGCCGCCGGGCAGGTCGAAGCGGGTGGCGGTCCCCTCCGCCGGCCGCACCGTCCCGTCGGCCGCCATCACCTCGGCATTGACCCGGAGCTGCACCGCGACACCCCGCGCCGGGGGGGCGGACGCGCCGGGGGTGATCCCGAGTGACCGCAGGTCCGCTCCCGCGGCCAGCAGCAGCTGGGCCCGCACCAGATCCAGCCCGGTCACCTCCTCGGTCACGGTGTGCTCGACCTGGAGCCGGGGATTGGCCTCGAGGAACCAGAACCGGGACGGGTCCGAGGCATCGGCCAGGAACTCGAAGGTGACGAGGCTGGCGCACCCGGCAGCGGCAGCCATGTCCAGCGCCGCCGCGGCCAGGGCGGCTCGGATCTCCGGGGTGAGCCCCGGCGCCGGCGCCACCTCGACCACCTTCTGGTGGCGGCGCTGGAGGCTGCACTCCCGGTCCCCTACCGCCGCCACCGCCCCGTACGCGTCCCCGACCACCTGCACCTCGAGGTGGCGGGCGGGATAGAGGTACCGCTCGACATAGACATCGGGGACCCCGAAGGCCGCCTCCGCCTCCGACCGGCACCGCGACCAGGCCTCGTCCACCTCGGCCACCCCGCCGACCACACGCAGGCCCCGGCCCCCGCCGCCGGCCACCGCCTTGATCACGGCCGGTCCCCCCAGTCCGGCCACGAACGAGCGGGCCTCCTCCATCCCGACCGGGCCCGGTGTGGCCTCGAGCACGGGCACGCCGCAGCTCCGGGCCAGCGCCCGGCTCGCCACCTTGTCCCCGAGCAGCTCGAGGGTCTCGGGGGCGGGCCCGACGAACACCACGCCGGCGCCGGCGCACGCCCGGGCCAGCGCTGGGCTCTCGCTGAGGAAGCCGTAGCCGGGGTGCAGGGCGTCACAGCCCGAGGCCGTGGCGGCGGTGACCAGGTCGGCCACCGACAGGTAGGCGCGGGGCCCGGCGCCCGGGAGGGGGTGGCTCTCCGCCGCCCGCTCGGTGTGGAGGGCGCCGGCGTCGTCCTCCGAGAACACCGCCACCGGCCGCAACCCGGCGACCCGGGCCGCCCGGATGACCCGTACCGCGACCTCCCCCCGGTTGGCGACCAGCAGGGCCTTGAGCGGGCCCGGCCCGGGCCCCGGTGCGGGGAGGCTCATGCCTGCTGCCGGCGGGAGAGGCGCTCGTCCTCGGCCGCCAGGCCCTGGAGATAGCGGTTGTAGGCGGCGCGCTGGACCTCCTCCTCCGGATCCGGCGGGGCCGGGGCACGGGTGCCGCCCGGTGCATCTGTCAGCAGCTTCCACCACATGTAGAGGGCATAGGCGGCGAAGAAAGGCCACTCGAAGGCGTAGGCCCAGCTCAAGGTGTTGCCCGACAGGGCGCGGTGCACCTGCCAGCGCGCCAGCAGGCAGAAGGCCACGACCGCGGTAACGGCGGTCACGTGAAGGGCGATCGCCCGCCCCGACCACCACCTCGACGACACCGGGCCAGGCTACCGACCGGGCGCCTGATGCCCGGTTCGACCACGCCCCGGGCGCGGTGCGACCATCGGACGCATGCGGGTGCAGCGGACCTTCGCCTTCCTCGACCTGTCCGGGTTCACCGCACTCACCGCCACCCAGGGGGACGAGCGCGCCGTCGACCTCCTCACCGGGTTCCGGAACTCGGTCCGTCAGGTCTGCTCCCGCCGGGGCGTGCGGATCGCCAAGTGGCTCGGAGACGGCGCCATGCTCGTGGCCGTCGACCCCCGCCCCGCCCTCGAGGCCGTCCTCGAGCTGCAGCACCGCATGCGTGCCGACGACGCCGGGGCGGTCCTGCGCGGCGGGCTCAGCGCCGGCGCCGTGATCCTCCTCGAGGGGGACGACTACATCGGCCACGCCGTGAACGTGGCGGCCCGGCTGTGTGACCTCGCCGGTGGCCACGAGATCCTGGCCGTGCCCGAGCTCACGGCGTCCATGCCGCTCTGGGGGGCCGTGGCCTCCAGCCGCGAGGCCGTCCTGCGAGGGGTGGAGCGACCCCTCCAGGTCGCCTGCCTCGGCCTCGCCCCCGCCGGAGCCGACGGCTCGGAGGATCCGGTGTGCGGCCTGCCCCTCGGCCCCGCCACCGCCGCCGCCTGCCGGGTCGACGCCGAGGGCGTCCGCCTGCTCTTCTGCGCCGACAGCTGCCTGGAGACCTGGGAGAACCGCGCCGGCTCCGGGACGCCGGCATGACCGCTCGGGCCGCTGTCGCGGACCAGCCCTCGAGCACCGACCGCTACAAGTGGGTGGCGCTGTTCAACACCACCCTGGGCGTGCTGATGGCCACCATCGACACGTCGATCGTCCTGATCGCCCTGCCCGACATCTTCAAGGGGATCCACCTCGACCCCCTGGTGCCGGGCAACAGCTTCTTCCTCCTGTGGCTGATCCTCAGCTACCTGGTGGTGAGCAGCGTCCTAGTGGTCAGTCTCGGGCGCCTGGGTGACATGTTCGGCCGCGTCCGCATGTACAACCTGGGATTCGTCATCTACACCGTGGCCTCGCTGCTGCTGACCATCACGTGGATGTCGGGCCGGGCCGGCGGGCTGTGGCTGGTGATCATGCGCGTCGTGCAGGGAACCGGAGCGGCCTTCCTGGTCGGGAACTCCGCCGCCATCCTCACCGACGCCTTCCCCGAGAACCAGCGGGGCCTGGCCCTCGGCATCAACAACATGGCCGGCATCAGCGGCACCTTCATCGGGTTGGTCCTCGGCGGGGTGCTGGCGCCGATCAACTGGCGCCTGGTCTTCCTGGTGTCCGTCCCGTTCGGCGTGCTGGGCACCATCTGGGCCTACCTGAAGCTCGAGGACCGCGGCGTCCGCACCCGCTCGCGGGTGGACTGGGCGGGCAACATCACCTTTGCCCTCGGGCTGATCCTGATCATGATCGGGATCACCTACGGAATCGAGCCCCACGGCACCCACACCATGGGATGGACGGGCCCGGCCGTGCTGGGGGAGCTGATCGGCGGCTTGGCCCTGCTCGTGGTGTTCGGCGTCATCGAGCTCCACACCCGCTCACCCATGTTCCGGCTGCAGC
>DASUHN010000277.1 GCA_036273495.1 Acidimicrobiales bacterium
ACACCGCCGCCAACCGTCAGGCCCTGCAGTGGCTGCACGACGCCGTGTACACCAACCACATCGCGCCCCAGGCGGTCACCGGCTGGCAGGAGGGCCAGGTCCAGCAGGAGTTCACGTCGGGCAACGCCGCCTTCGCCATCAACTACCCGTTCGTCAACTCGGTGGCCGCCCAGGGCGGCCCGGCCAAGGGCCACGTCGGCTACATCCCCTTCCCGGCCGGGCCGGGGGGGACCCCCGGATCGGCCCTCGGTGGCGAGATGCTGGCGATCAACGCCCGCACCACCCACGTGGCGGCGGCATGGAAGCTGATCCAGTACCTCACGACCGACGCCGCCCAGATCACGCGGGCCGAGGCCACGGGTGACCCGCCCGCGTCACCAACCGCCTACACCGCCGACCTGTACGCCAAGGCGCCGTACTTCCAGGCGGTCAAGGACCTCAACACCCACGCCCAGCCCCGGCCGGTCAGCGCCGGCTACCTGCAGATCTCCTCGGACCTGCAGGACATGCTCTCGTCGGTGTTCTCCAACCAGACCCAGCCGGCCGCCGCCCTCTCCCGGACGGCGGCGACCGTGAAGCCACTGGCCGGCTAGCCGTGCGGGCCGGGGACCGGCGCCTGGGCTACGCCCTCGTGGCGCCGGCGCTGCTGGCGCTGCTGGCGGTCACCGCCTACCCCCTGCTGTACAACCTGTGGAACTCCTTCCACCACGTCAACCTCAGCCAGGCGGGGGCGTCGGGGCAGTGGGCCGGGGCGTCGAACTACCGCCAGCTGCTCCACGCCGGCTTTGCCGGGGCGCTGGAGCGCACGGCCGCCTTCACCGCCGTGTCGGTGCTGGTCGAGACGGTCCTCGGCCTGGGCCTGGCCCTGATGCTGCACCGCGCCTTCCGGGGCCGGGGCCTCCTGCGGGTGGCGGTGCTGGTGCCCTGGGCCGTGCCCACCGTGGTGTCGGCCACGCTGTGGAAGACCATGTTCGACCCCCGGACGGGCTTCGTGGACTACCTGCTGGGGCTGGCCCACCTGCCGGGGTCGTCCACCACCTGGCTGGCCGGGGAATGGACGTCGTGGGCGGCCGTCCTGGTGGCCGACGCGTGGAAGAACGTCCCGTTCATCGCCATCATCCTGCTGGCGGGGCTGCAGGTCATCCCCACCGACGTCTACGAGGCGGCCCGGATCGACGGGGCCAGCGCCTGGCAGGCCTTCCGGCGCATGACCCTGCCCCTGCTCCGGCCGGCGCTGATGGTGGCCCTCATCTTCCGCACCCTGTCGGCGTTCCTCGTCTTCGACGTGGTGTACATCATGACGGGCGGGGGACCGGGCACCTCGACCGAGACGCTGTCCTATCTCGACTGGCACACCTTCCTCGTCGACACCGACTTCGGGTACGGCGGAGCGGTGGCCGTCGCCCTCGTCGCGATGTCCCTGGTGATCGCGGGCGGATACGTCCGCCTGATGCGGCCGAACACGTGACGCCGACCCGATGAGGCGGGCCGCCTTCTATCTGGCCGTGGCCGTGGCCGTCCTCGTGGCCCTGTTCCCCTTCTACTGGATCCTGCGCACGTCGCTGGAGACCAACGCCGGAGTGGCGGCCGGGGTCAACGGGATCCTGCCGTCGCACGTGACCTTCTCCAACTACGTCGACGACTTCACCCAGCAGCACTTCCTCCGCCCGCTGGTGAACAGCGCCGTGGTGGCGCTGGCCACCACGGTGGTCTCGGTCGTGTTCGGGTCGATGGCCGGCTACGCCCTGGCCCGCCTGCGGATGCGGGGCTCGGGGGCCATGCTCGCGTTCATCCTGCTGGTCGGCTTCTTCCCGGTGCTGGCCATGGTCGGGCCGCTGTTCCTGCTGTACCGGAAGCTGGGGTTCCTCGACAACATCTGGCCCCTGGTCGTCACCTACCTCGTGTACACGCTGCCCATCGCCATCTGGCTCCTCCGGGGGTTCTTCTCCCAGCTGCCTGCCGAGCTGGAGGAGGCGGCCCAGGTCGACGGGGCCACCCGCCTCCAGGCGCTGTGGCGCATCGTCGTGCCGGTGGCCGCCCCGGGAGTGTTCACCGCCGCCATCCTGTCGTTCATCCTGGCGTGGAACGACTTCGCCTTTGCGGTGTCGTTCCTCGAGAACCCCTCCCACTTCACCGCGCCAGTGGCCATCGTCGACTTCGGCCAGAGCCAGTTCCAGGTCTTCTACAACCGGATCGACGCCGCCGTGGTGATCATCACCATCCCGATCGCCGCGCTGGTGCTGGTGGCCCAGCGGCGCATCGTGAGCGGGCTCACCGCCGGGGCCTACCGGTGAGCGAGATCCGCCTCGAGGCGGTGAGCAAGGTCTACCCCAACGGCACGCCGGCGGTTTCCGACCTCACCCTCGAGGTCCCCCAGGGAGAGCTCATGGTCCTGGTGGGACCGTCGGGATGCGGGAAGACCACTGTCCTGCGCATGGTGGCCGGGCTGGAGACGATCACCTCCGGGGTGGTGCGCATCGGGGACCGCGCCGTCAACGAGCTTCCGCCCCGCGACCGTGACCTGGCGATGGTCTTCCAGAACTACGCCCTGTACCCGCACATGACCGTGGCCGACAACATCGGCTTCTCCCTCCGGCTCCGGAAGCTGCCCCGGGACCAGGTCCGGGCCCGGGTGGAGGACGCGGCGCGCGTGCTCGGCCTGACCGAGCTGTTGGCGCGCAAGCCCGCCCAGCTCTCCGGCGGCCAGCGCCAGCGGGTGGCCATGGGCCGGGCCATCGTGCGCGAACCGGCCGCCTTCCTCATGGACGAGCCGCTCTCGAACCTCGACGCCAAGCTGCGCGTCCAGATGCGCGCCGAGGTGTCCCGGGTCCAGCGGCGCCTCGGCGTCGCCACCCTCTACGTCACCCACGACCAGACCGAGGCGATGACCCTGGGGGACCGGGTGGCGGTGCTGCGCAGCGGACGCCTCCAGCAGTGCGACGCCCCCCAGACGGTGTACGACCGCCCCGCCAACATCTTCGTGGCCGCCTTCATCGGCTCCCCGGCCATGAACCTCTACGAGGCCGTCCTCGACCCGGACGGGGGGTCGGTGCGGATCGGACCGCAGGTCCTGGCCCTGCCCGGCTCCCTCGCTCACCATCCCGCCCTGTCGGCTCGAGCCGGCCGGGAGGTGGTGGTCGGGATCCGCCCCGAGCACCTCTCCGACGCCCCGCCCGGGCCGGCGCCCCACCCCGGCCACAGCCTCGAGGGCCAGGTCGAGCTGGTGGAGTCGCTCGGCTCCGAGAAGCTGGTCCACTTCCGCGTCGAGGGTGCCCGGCTGCACACGGCGGGCACCGCGGCGACCACCGACGACGGGGAGGACCCCGGCCTCCTGGCCCAGGGGGAGATCGGGGGGGCGGCCTTCACCGCCGCCACCGCCCGGGTCGACGTGACCAGCCCCGTCCGCCCGGGCGAGCGGGCGGTGCTGACCGTCGACACCGAGCGCCTGCTCCTGTTCGACCCGGCGTCCGGTGACGCCATCGGCGCTACGACCGGGGCGGGATCCTGAGCCGGTAGAAGAGGAAGCCGTCCTGCTCGAGCAGCTGGACCACCTCCAGCCCGACGGGCGGGCGCAGCTCGTCCCCGGCCAGCACGCGTGGCCCCGTGCCGCCGACCAGGCGGGGCGCCATGGTGAGGCAGAGCTCGTCGAGCAGGCCCTCGTGGGCCAGCTCGGCGTTGAGGGCCGGGCCTCCCTCGCAGAGCACGTGGCGCCGGCCCTGGCCGTGCAGGGCGGCTACGGCGCCGGGCAGCTCGACCCGCTCGTCCCCGGCGACGAGGAAGTCGACGACGTCGGGCACCCGGTGCTGCGCCCGGCGGGCCCCCTCGGCGGACGTGACGAGCAGGGGACGGGCCTCCGCCTCGGTGAAGAAGGGCGCCGACCAGTCGAGGTTGGCGGAGCGGGTCACGACGGCGATCGGCGGCACGGCGGGTTGGCCGCGGGCTTCGCGGGCGGCGCGCAGGGCAGGGGGGATCCGGGCCGGCCCGTAGCCCTCGGCCCGCACCGTTCCGGCCCCGACCAGGATCACGTCGGCCAGGGACCGCAGGGCGGCGAAGACCTGGCGGTCGGGTGGCCCGCCCAGCCTTCCCGAGCGCCCGTCGACGGCTATGGCGCCGTCGATGCTCGAGATCATGTTGCAGCGGACGAACGGGCGGCCCGACCCGGGATCCGGGGACGCATAGGCCTCGAGCAGGTCCACTTGGTCCGAAGGGGTCGGCAGCAGCCGGCGCACGACGGAGCCTGACACAATGCGACGCGGTGGCCTACGCCTCAGCCGCCGTAGCGCCAAGGGGGTTCGTTTGAAGCCACCGCCGTTCGAGTACTCGGCCGCCCACTCGGTGGAGGAGGCCGTCGATCTCCTGGCCGAGCACGGTGACGAGGCCAAGGTGCTGGCCGGCGGGCAGAGCCTGCTGCCGCTGCTCAGCCTGCGCCTGGCCCGGCCGGGGATCCTCGTGGACATCAACCCGGTGGCCGAGCTGGCCACCATCTCCGACGGGTCCGGCCTCGAGCTCGGCGCCATGGTGCGCCACCGCGCCGCCGAGCGCTCGGCCGCCGTGCGGACCGAGGCCCCGCTGGTGATAGAGGCCCTCGGCCTGGTCGGCCACGCCGCCATCCGCAGCCGGGGAACCATTGGGGGCAGCGTGGCCCACGCCGACCCGGCGGCGGAGCTGCCGGCGGTGCTGCTGGCCCTCGACGGGGAGGTGGTCGCCACCAGCCGGCGGGGGGCGCGCACCGTCGCCGCCCGCGACCTGTTCGCCGGCTTCCTCACCACCACCCTGGAGCCCGACGAGCTGCTGACCGCGGTGCGCCTGCCGGCCGGGCCCGCCCGGGTGGGCTCGTCGTTCCAGGAGTTCAGCCGGCGCAGCGGGGACTTCGGCGTGGTCGGGGTGGCCTGCGGGCTGGCCCTCAGCGGCGACGGCCGCGTCGACCACGGCCGGCTGGCGTTCTCGGGGGTGGCCGGCACGCCGGTCCGGGCCGACGGGGCCGAGGCGGTGCTGGCCGGGGCGTCCCCGTCGGCGGAGCTGTGGGAGCAGGCGGGCCGGGAGGCCGCCTCCCAGCTGGATCCACCCGGGGACCTGCACGGTTCCCCGGCCTACCGCCGCCACCTCGCCGCCGTTCTGGCCCAGCGGGCGCTGGCCCAGGCATTCGACCGGGCGAAGGGAGCCAAGTGAGCGCCGAGATCGTCACCCTCACCGTCAACGGCCGGGAGCGTCAGGGCCTGGCCGAGCCCCGCCGCACCCTGGTCGATTTCCTCCGGGAGGACCTGGAGCTGACGGGCACCCACGTCGGCTGTGAACACGGCGTGTGCGGCGCCTGCACCGTCATCATCGACGGCGCGCCCGTGCGCTCGTGCCTGATGCTCGCCGTGCAGGCGCGCGGGGCCGAGATCACGACGATCGAGGGGCTGGAGGAGAACGGGGAGCTGCACCCGCTGCAGGAGGCCTTCCGCCGCAGCTTCAGCTTCCAGTGCGGGTTCTGCACGCCGGGTTTCGTGATGAGCACCCTGGCCCTCCTCGAGGAGGATGGCCCGCTCGACGAGGAGCACCTGCGCCACGAGCTGTCCGGGAACCTGTGCCGCTGCACCGGCTACCAGTCGATCGTCGACGGGGTGCGGCTGGCCGCCGAGCTGCTGGCCGAGAAGAGGGGGGCGAAATGAGATTTGTCGGCGCCAAGGTCGAACGGGTCGAGGACCGCCGCATCCTGACCGGGCGGGGTCACTACGTCGACGACCTCAAGCTCCCCCACATGCTGCACGCCGCCTTCCTGCGCAGCCCGGTGGCTCACGCCGTCATCGCGTCCATCGACACCTCCGCTGCCCGGCAAGCACCCGGTGTGGTGGGCGTGTTCACCGGAGCGGAGATGGCCGGGATGACCGCGCCCATCGAGGTGGCCATGGCCATGGGGACCAAGGTGCCGACCTTCCATGCCCTGCCGACCGACAAGGTCCGCTTCGTGGGGGACCCGGTGGCCATGGTGGTGGCGGAGAGCCGCTACCAGGCCGAGGACGCGTGCGAGCTGATCGAGGTGGACTACGACCCCCTGCCGGCGGTCGCCACCTACGAGGCCGCCCTCGACCCCTCCAGCCCGACGGTGTTCGACGAGCACGGGGACAACGTCGTGTTCCGGTCGGAGGCCTCCTTCGGGGACCCCGACGGCGCCTTCTCCCGTGCTGACCGGGTGGTCTCGGCCACCCTCCGCCAGCACCGGGTGGCCAACGTGCCGATGGAGACACGCGGCGCCGTGGCCGATTACGACTCGGGCTCGGGTGAGCTCACCTACCACGCCGCCACCCAGGGGCCCCACGGTCTGCGCATGGTGCTGGCGGCCACCCTCCGGCTGCCCCTGGAGCGGGTGCGGGTGCTGGCCCGCGACATCGGTGGGGCGTTCGGCCTCAAGGGATTCGTGTCGCGGGAGGAGCTGGCGGTGGCCGCCGCCAGCCGCGCCGTGGGTGCGCCGGTCAAGTGGATCGAGGACCGCAACGAGCACCTCCTGGCCTCGGGCCAGGCTCGCGAGGAGATGATGGAGGTCGAGGCGGCGGTCAAGTCCGACGGCACGCTGCTGGGGATACGGGCCCACATGCTCATGGACCAGGGGGCCTACCCGGCGGTGCCGTTCCCCAGCGCCATGTTCACCGGCCTGATGCAGATGCTCCTCCCCGGCCCCTACCGCCTCGAGGGCTACACCTTCGACGTCAAGGTGGTGTGCACCAACAAGTGCTGGTACGTCGCCTACCGGGGCCCGTGGGAGATGGAGACGTGGGTGCGCGAGCGCCTGCTCGACATCGTGGCGGCGGAGCTGGGTATCGACCCCGCCGAGGTGCGCAGGCGCAACATGGTCGACGGGGACCCCGACGACCGGCTTATCACCGGCCTCAGCCTGGCGGGAGTGTCGTCGCGCCAGTCGCTGGACCGGGCCCTCGAGATGATCGGCTACGACGCCTTCCGCAAGGAGCAGGCCGACGCCCGCAAGGAGGGACGGTGCCTGGGGATCGGCTTTGCCACCTTCATCGAGGCGGCGCCGGGGCCGCCCGAGATGCGGATGGGCGGCGGGATGTTCGGCGGCGAGCGGGCCAAGGTCAGGCTGGAGGCCGACGGCCACCTCGTCGTCGTCACCGCCCAGTCCCCGCACGGGCAGGGCCACGAGACCACCCTGGCCCAGGTGGCGGCGGACGAGATGGGCGTGCCGTTCGACCACGTGAGGGTGCTCCACGGGGACACCAACATCACCCCGTTCAGCCTGATCGGGACCGGCGGGAGCCGGGCGTCCACGTGGGCCAGCGGGGCCGTTCTCATGTCGACGCGCAAGCTCAAAGAGCGCGTGCTCGGCATAGCCGCCGAGCTGCTGGAGATCAGCGCCGACGACCTCGAGATCACCGACGGCGTGATCGTCCCCCGGGGGGTGCCGGGACGGTCCCTGCCGCTGGCCCAGATTGCCCAGCAGGCCTACATGGCGCCGGGATCACTCCCGCCCGGGTCCGAGCCGGTGCTCGAGGTGCACGAGACCTTCACGGGCGAGGGCATCACCGGCAGCGGGTGGTCGGGGGGAACCCACGCCTGCACGGTCGAGATCGACATCGGCACGGGCCAGGTGCGGATCGGGCGCTACGTCGTCGTGGAGGACTGCGGACGGGTGATCAACCCGGCCATCGTGGAGGGCCAGATCCGCGGCGGGGTGACCCAGGGCATCGGTGAGGTGCTCTACGAGCACTCCGCCTACGACGAGGAGGGCCAGTACCTGGCCGGCACCTTCATGGACTACCTGGTGCCGACGGCGGCCGAGATCCCGGTCATCGAGATCGACCACCTCGAGACCGACCCCGACGGGGAGCTCGGCTTCCGGGGCGTGGGGGAGGCGGGCGCCGTGGTGGCCCCCGCCACCGTCAGCAACGCCGTGGCCGACGCCCTGGCCCCCTTCGGCGCACGCGTCTGGGACCAGTACCTGCCCCCCAACCGGGTGCTCGAGCTGGCGGGAGTGGTCGCGCCGGGCTGACCCCTTGACGCCCTCTCCATAGTGGTTGCTATGATGCTCGTATGCCCGAGCGCCTTCTTTCCGCGGACTCCCACGTCAAGGTGTCCCAGGACCAGATCAAGGCCAACCTCCCCGGCCGCCTGCACGCGGCGTACGACGAGGCGGTGGCGAAGTTCCAGGCCCGCATCGCCGGGGGGGCGGGACGGGCCAACGCCAAGGGGGCGCAGATGGGCGTGGGCGGGCGCAACGCCGCCTTCACCCGCCCCGGCTACGGGGACCCGGTCGAGCGCCTCAAGGACATGGACGCCGACGGCGTCGAGGCCGAGGTCATCTACTCGGAGGTCAGCGCCTTCCGGTACCTGGCCGACCTGGCAGAGGGGGCCAGCGAGGCCACCCGCGCCTTCAACGACGTGCTGACCTGGTTCTCGGAGGCCGACCCCAAGCGGCTGGTCGTGACCTACCAGATCCCGATCCACGACATCGACGCGGCCGTGGCCGAGGTGAACCGGGTAGCGGGACTGGGCGCCCGCTCCCTGCAGCTGCCGGTCTTCCCGCCGGAGTTCGGCCTGGCCGACTACTACCACGAGCGCTACGAGCCGCTCTTCGGAGCGATCCAGGAGACCGGCCTGCCGATCTGCTGTCACATCGGGCTCAACACCGGGCTCGACGACCTCAACCGCCGCGACCCGACCCCGCAGAAGGGGATCATGGTCCCCATGACGCCGCTCACCTCCGCCGAGGCGCTCGGCATGTGGATCATGGGTGGGGTGTTCGAGCGCTTCCCGGATCTCAAGGTCGTCTTCGTGGAGCCGGGCCTGGGATGGGTGTCGTGGTGGGTGCAGACCGTCGACGACATGGTGCTGCGCCAGGGCTACGACTTCCCTGCCATCAAGGAGCTGCCCAGCTACTACTTCCACCGCAACGTGCACCTCACGTTCATCGAGGAGCCCGACGGCGTGCAGCTGCTGCGCCATCGCCTCGGGGTGGAGAACCTGCTGTGGTCGACCGACTACCCCCATCCGGTGACCAGCTGGCCGAACTCGCGCCAGGTCGTCGACGAGCAGTTCGCCGGCGTGCCCGCCGACGAGCGCGAGCTCATGCTCAGCGGGAACGCCGCCCGGGTCTGGAACCTCTAGCGCGCCCCGCCCGTAAGGACAGTCGCGTGCCCGGGGTCTACGACGGTCTGCGCGTCCTCGACCTGTCGTGGGGGACGGCCGGGCCGATGACCGCGATGCTCCTGGCCGACAACGGGGCCGAGGTCACACGCATCGAGCGGCCCGGGGGCCCGCCCTTCGGCCCCCAGTCCGGGGACCGGGTGTGGCACCGGGGCCAGCGCCGGGCCACAGTCGACCTCCGCTCCCACGAGGGCCGGGCCGCGTTCCTGGCCCTGGCCCGCGGCGCCGACATCGTCGTCGAGTCGTTCCCCCCCGGCACCACCGCCCGCCTCGGCATCGACTTCGGCGCCCTGCACGGGGACAATCCCGGCCTGGTGTACTGCTCGATCACCGGGTACGGGCGGGGCAACCGCCACTCGGGCCGGCCCGGGTACGACGCCCTCGTTGCCGCCCGCACCGGCCTGCTGCACGACCAGCGGGGCCGGAGGGGAACGGCCATGGAGTACATCGGCGGGCGGACCGGTCCCCATCCGGAGTTCGGCAAGCCCGACGGGCTCGTTCGGGGGGCGGACCGGGACGGTCCCGTCTTCCCCCGCTCGACGTGGCCCAGCCTGGGCGCCGCCTATCTGGCCTCGCTCGGGATCGCCGCCGCCATGCGGGTACGGGCGGTGAGCGGCCGGGGCCAGTGGGTCGAGACCTCGCTCCTCCAGGGGGCGCTGGCGGCCGTGGGCCTCAACTGGCAGCGGGTGGAGAAACCCGACGCCCCGGTGTACTGGATGTGGCCGATCGACTCGCGGTCCATCGAGGGCCTGTACGAGTGCGCCGACGGGCGCTGGGTGCACCACTGGACGGTGCGGCCGAGCTGGGTGCTGGCCGCGGCGGCGGGGGAACAGCTCGACCCCGCCCCGCTCGACACCAGGTACCGCGACGACCCCGACCGCCTCTCGATGGAGCCCGACGGGCTCCTGTCCGGGATCTTCCTGCACCCGCTGCTGGCCGAGGCGTTCGCCAAGTTCCCCGCCGCCGAGTGGGTGGCCGCCGGCGAGAAGGCCAACATGGGTGTGGCCCTGGTGCGCTCGCCGGCGGAGGCCCTGGCCGACGAGGCGTACCGGACCGACGGGTGCGTCGTGGAGGTCGACGATCCGGAGGTGGGCCCCATCCGTCACGCCGGCACCCTCATCGACCTGTCGGCCACACCCGGCGCGGTGCAGGGACCGACGGTGGCCCCGGGCACCCACACCGCCGAGGTGATGGCGGAGGCGACGGCAGCGGCGGCCCCAGCCAGCGGGCGCGCCGGAGCCGGTC
>DASUHN010000278.1 GCA_036273495.1 Acidimicrobiales bacterium
GCTCCTCGATGGCGCCGGCCAGCCGGTCGGCCTCCGAGCGCAGCCCGGCTGCCAGGGCCTTGTCACCGAAGGCGGTCTCGACCACCTTGGCCCAGGCCCGCTTGGCCGCCACCACCAGCCCCTGGTGCTCACACAGAGCTATCGGCAGCTTGGCCAGCGATCCGTCGGCCATGACGATGCCGTCCCCGGAGTCCTTCCAGCCCTGGTTGTAGTAGCCCTCGGGACAGCGGCGCTGATACTCCTGGAGCCCGTCGCCATCGATGTCGCCGTCGGCCCCGATCCAGGCCAGGGCCCGTTCGACATGGGGGCGGATGGCCTCCAAGGCCTGGCGGTCCCCGTGCCAGGCCCAGGCCTCCGCCGCCACCAGGACATACAGCGTGGTGGTCTCATGGCCGCCGTAGTAGGGGGTGTGGGGGATGAGGTGCAGGGCGGCGAGCTCCCCGTGGCGCACCTCGTGTTCGATCTTGCCGGGCTGCATGTCGCGGCGGTCGTCGTAGCCCTCGGCCTGCAGGGCGCCCAGGGCCCGGAGGCTTCCCAGGGCGAAGCGGGGTGACATGGCGAAGGTCTGGAACGCCACGGTGAGGGAATCACGCCCGAAGAGGCTGACGAACCACGGGATGCCGGCGGCCGGCACCCAGGCGTCGAGATCGTCATTTTCCGGATCGGCTCCGGCCTCGTCGTCGTGGTGGTGCAGGCGCAGCCCGGCCAGGTCGTCGACGGCCTGGCGCAGGGCCACGGTCACCCCCGGGTTCGAGGTCTCGATGATGGTCGCCTTCTCCACCCAGCGCCGTCGGGCCACCTCGTGGACGGAGTCGGCCGCTACGAGCTGATGGCACGGTCGGGTCACCCGCCGCTCGGCACCATCGATCACCGGCATCCAGAACAGGCAGGCATGCCACGACGCCCCTGAAGCGAGCTCGACGCGGAACAGGATCCCGCCGTTGGCGAACTCGGGCGCCGAGTCGTTGTTGGCCACCTCCAGGACGATGGCGCGCTCGAAGGCCCCGTTGGCATATCTGGTGGTGAGCCGTCCACTCGCCTCGTCCCAGACACCGTGGATGGAGCCGCGGCGGACGCGCCGGTGGGCCTTGACGTCGAACAGGTCGGCGAAGTCGGACTCGATGCTGACCTCGAGGTCGACGATGACGTGGTCCCGGCTCTGGTTGGTGAGGTCGTAGTCCTCGTGGATGCCCGGCCCGGTGGTGCGGTCCAGGCGCAGGTGGAGGCAACGTTCGGGGATCTCGGCGCCCCCGGCGCCCACCAAGGCCGGGTTCGTCAGCTCGAAGCGTGCCGAGTGGTGCGCGGTGGCGGCCCCGTTGAGCAAGGTGGGCCGCGCGCCGCCGAGCTTGAGCCGGTAGCCCGACACCAGGCGGGTGTCAGCCGCGAAGTAGCCCTGCTCCTTGGTGCCCGACATCTCGGCGTTGAGCTCGCACACGACGACCTCGTCATCGAAATGGGTGGACACCACCGCCGGTCCGACCGATACCTCCACGACCTCTCCTCGCTATCCGGACCGGGCGAGATCGCGCAGCACGTAGGACAGGATCCCTCCGTGGCGGTAATGCTCGACCTCCGCCGGAGTGTCGATGCGGGGCCGGGCGGCGAACTCGATGGAATCGGCGCTGACGGTCACTTCCTCCGGCACGACTCCTCGTCCGAGGGGCTCGAGGCCGCTGATCCCGTAGACCTCCCGGCCGGTGAGTCCCAGGGTGTCGGCGGACTGGCCGGGCCCGAACTGGAGGGGCAGCACACCCATGCCGATCAGGTTCGAGCGGTGGATGCGCTCGTAGCTGGTGGCCAGCACGGCGCGCACTCCGAGCAGCCGGGTGCCCTTGGCCGCCCAGTCCCGCGACGAGCCCGACCCGTAGTCGGAGCCGGCGATGACGAGGAGAGGAACCCCCTCGGCGGCGTAGCGCACCGAGGCGTCGTAGATGCTGCAGGCCTCGCCTCCCGGGAGGTGCACGGTGACGCCGCCCTCGGTGCCCGGAGCCAGGCGGTTGCGGATGCGGACGTTGGCGAAGGTTCCCCGGATCATGACCTCGTGGTTGCCCCGCCGGGCCCCGTAGGAGTTGAAGTCGGCTCGTTCTACGCCGAGGGCCGCCAGATAGCGCCCGGCCGGGCTGTCGGGGGGGATGGAGCCGGCGGGGGAGATGTGATCAGTGGTCACGCTGTCTCCCAACATCACCAGCCCCCGCGCGCCGGTGATGTCGCCGACCGGCTCGGGATGGGGCCCGATCCCTTCGAGGAACGGCGGGCGGCGGATATAGGTCGAGTCCTCGGCCCAGGTGAACGACGGACCAGTGGGGATCTCCAGGGCTCGCCAGGCCTCGTCGCCTTCGAACACGCTGTCATAGGCACCGGCGAACATTCCCGGCGAAATGCTGGCGCGCACCACGTCGTCGACCTCGGCCGAGGACGGCCAGAGGTCGCGCAGGTAGACCGGGGCGCCGCTCGGGCCGGTCCCGAGCGGGTCGGTCGTGAGGTCGATGTCGAGAGTGCCGGCCAGGGCGTAGGCGACCACCAGAGGGGGAGACGCCAGGTAGTTCATCCGTACCTCGGGGTGGATGCGCCCTTCGAAGTTGCGGTTCCCCGACAGCACCGAGCACACGGCCAGGTCCCGGGCCCTTACCGCCTCTGACACTCCGGGCAGCAGCGGCCCGGAGTTACCTATACAGGTGGTGCAGCCGTATCCGACCAGGTGGAAGCCGAGGGCCTCGAGCGGCCCGGTCAACCCGGCCCGGTCGTAGTAGTCGGTGACGACTCGCGAGCCGGGAGCAAGAGAGGTCTTGACCCAGGGCCGGGGCAGAAGCCCGGCGGCCACCGCGTTGCGGGCCAACAGGCCCGCCGCCACCATCACCTGGGGGTTGGAGGTGTTGGTGCAACTGGTGACGGCGGCTATGACGACGGCTCCGTGGGCGATCTCCCCGGCCCCGATCCCGAACCGCATGGGCGGCGACGGCCGCCTGGCCGCCGGGTCGGGGCCGGTCGAGCCGCTCGGCCCGGTGACGGGGTGCGCCGGCCGGCGCCTGATGGCGCCTCCGGCCGTGGCCGGCGGATCGCTGGCCGGGAACGACTCGGCCGACGCCTCGTCGATCGGCCCGACCGGGGTGGGCGGGGGGTCACCGACATGTCCTTCGCCCACCACCGAGGCCAGCGCCGCCCGGAAGGCAGCGCGGGCCCGGCTCAGCGGCAACCGGTCCTGAGGCCGGGCCGGGCCGGCGATGCTGGGCTCGACCGTGCTCAGGTCCAGCTCGATGTTCTCCGAATAGACCGGCGGGTCGCCTCCGGGCTCGTGGAACAGGCCCTGTTCCTTGGCGTAGGCCTCGACCAGGGCGACGTGTTCCGGGGTCCGGCCGGTGAAGGCCAGGTAGGCCAAGGTGGCCTCGTCGACGGGGAAGATGGCACAGGTGGCGCCGTACTCGGGGGACATGTTGCCGATGGTCGCCCGGTTCTCGACACTGACGGCGCCGACCCCAGGCCCGTAGAACTCGACGAACTTGCCCACTACCCCGTGCTGTCGCAGCAGCTGGGCGATGGTCAGCACCAGGTCGGTGGCCGTCGATCCCTCGGGCAACTGACCGTGGAGGCGCATGCCCACCACGGCCGGGGTCAGCATCGATACGGCCTGGCCCAGCATGGCCGCTTCCGCCTCGATGCCCCCCACCCCCCAGCCGAGCACGCCCAGCCCGTTGATCATCGGGGTGTGCGAGTCGGTGCCCACCACGGTGTCGGGGAAGGCCACACCGGAGGGATCGGTCATCACCCCCCGGGCCAGGTACTCGAGGTTGACCTGGTGACAGATGCCGGTGTCGGGGGGGACGACCCGGAACCGCTCGAGGGCCTGGGAAGCCCAGCCCAAGAGCCGGTACCGCTCGGCGTTGCGCTCGGCCTCGATGGCCTTGTTCCGCCCAAAGGCAGCAGAGGTGCCGCTGGCCTCGGCGATGACGGAGTGGTCGATGACCAGCTCGACCGGTACCCGGGGTCTCACCTTGGCCGGGTCCCCGCCCAGCGCGACAACGGCCTCTCTCATGGCGGCCAGATCCACGACGGCGGGCACGCCGGTGAAGTCCTGCATGAGAACCCGTTCCGGGAAGAAGGCCAGCTGCCCCTCGCCGGCCTGGGCGGGCGTCCACGCGGCCAGCGCAGCGACGTCGGAGGCGGTGACGGCCCTTCCATCCTCGTGGCGGACGAGGTTCTCCAGCAGCACCTTGAGGCAGTAAGGGAGGCCTGCGATGTTCCCTACGCCATCGAGGACCGACAATCGGCGGATTTCGTAGTCGGTCTCCCCGACCCGGAGCGGAGCGGAGGCCCCGAAGCTGTCCATGGCCGATCCCTTCCCCCGGCCTCCCTCCACGATCAACCCGAGCCCGGCGGTCCAGCGGCCGGGGCGCCGGCCTCCTCGACGGTGAGCTCAGCGGCCGGATCCGCGTCGAGGCGCTCGTCGGGGATGGCCACGTCGCTGCGGACCGATCGCCCGAAGGTTCCTGCCACCAGTCTCTGCTGGGCCCGCTCGAGGGCGGCCAAGCGGAGGCGCAGAGCGGCCAGCACGGCGTCGTCGGCTCCTTCGGCGCTCAGGGGCTGGGCCGGATCGCCGAAACCCCCTGTCTCCCGCTCGGCG
>DASUHN010000279.1 GCA_036273495.1 Acidimicrobiales bacterium
GCCCGGGCGCCGACCGACAGGGCCGAGGCGCCGGCGGTGGCGTCGGTGTGGACCCGCACCGAGGAGAGGTCATGGTCGAGGGCGTGCTCCATCGGCGCCCGCACGCCGGGATCGAGAGGCCGGCCGCCCCGTCCCACCACATCCAGGACCGGTGAGCGGTCCGTCGGCTTTCCCACCGACCTGGCGACCGCGGAGTTCCCGGCCAGGCGTTGAAGGGTCAGGAGCCCGGGCGGCCCCGCCGGCGACGCTGCCGTGGAGCCGGCCCGGGAGGCGGTCCCGTGGCTGGAGGGGCCGTGGCCCTCCGGCCCCTCGGGAGCCCGCCCCTTCTCCTCCTTCGACGCCTGGTGCGATCCGCTCACCGCCTGCCCCCCGGAGGAGTCTCCGGACCACCGTATCCGAGGCCCTCGCCGCCGGGCGGGCCGATCAGGTGGCCGATCGGGCGGGTTGATCTGCCCCTTCGGGCGACGGCGGGCGGAGCTGGGCCATGAACCCGTCGAAGGCGGCGTTGCCCATGTTGACCCACATGTCACGGGCCGGAGGGGGCATGTGCTCGAGCATGGCGTCGCGCTGGGCCGGGGTCATGTTCTGCCGGATCAGCCCGAGGATCAGCCAGATCTTGTCCCCGTCGTAGTGGGCCATGGCGTGGCCGGGCATCTGGCCCCACTCCTCCACACTCAGGTGGTCGGCGCAGAGGGGAACGATCCGGTCCTCCTCCTCGTCGAGATGGGGCAGGAGCACGCCGCTCAGCTCGGCGAGCGCACCGGTCAGCCGGGCCGCCGTCTCCGGTCCAGCGGAGGCTGACCACTCCCCCACCGCGGCGGCGGCCTGCTCCTGGGCGGCGTGCACCTGGTCGTGGTGGGAGATCATCCGCTGGACGAGGTCCGACTGGGCCGGGCAGCGCTCGGTCAGCCTGGGCCACACGAGGGAGTCCTCGGCGTTGTGGTGCACGTTGAGGAAGCGCAGCACGTTGTCGTAATAGGAGGCGACCAGCTCGATGCGTCCCGGCTCCCCGGCGGCGGCGCCACCGACGAGGGTGGGGGCGGCGGCGAAGGCCTGACGGAAGACGCGGTGCACGGCCATCATGTCGGTGGTCTCGGGCCGGGCCGATGCCCGGCGCGCCTCGTCGTCGCTCATCGACGGCCCGACGATCCGGACCTGGTGCTCCCCCATGACCCGCACGAGGGTCTCGACGTCGGGGCCGGCCTCGCCGGCCGGCGGAAGGCTCAGCTGGCCGGCGGGGACCCCGAGGGCCTCGATGGACCGCAGGAAGCTGTCATCGCCGTGGACCAGCAGCATGCGGGCCGGACCGGAGCTGGTCACCCGGAAGGTGTGCTCGACCCCGGCCGGAAGGGCCACGTACGACCCGGGCCGGGCCAGCACCGTGTCCGTGCCGCAGCGCACCGCGACCTCCCCCTCGATCACGAGGAAGGAGTCGTCGAGGGTGTCGTGGACGTGGAGCGGCGGAGAGCCGCCGGGCGGGACGGTGAGCTCGATCACCGCCGGGCTCCGGGGCGCACCCTCGGGGTTGCGCAGGACGGCGAGGGTCCCGAGGAACCACCACGCCCGGCTGGTGGTCGGATCGGTCGTGATCTGGCGCCGGGTGGCGTTGGCGACGGGCTGGGACTGGGTCTGGGACTGGGTCACGGTCACGGTTGCTCCTCTGGTTCGGTGATGGCTGCCAATGCGTGGATCAGGACGTCGATGGCCCACGCCACCGCCGCCTGGGCCTCACGGTCGGACAGGCCGCTCTCGTCGGCGATGGTCACCCACGAGGAGAGGCTGCACAGATGGGTGATGACGGCGGCCGCCCTCCGGGCCGCGCCGGGGTCGGCGCCGTCTGTGAGGGGCGCCAGGGCGGCGGCCACGGCCTCGCTGCGCTCGGGGCGGACCGACGAGCGCGCCGTCCGCCCCGCCGTCGTCTTCACCAGGGCGCGGGCCAGCTCGGGGCGGGTCGAGAACCTCCGGGCCGCGTCCTGGAAGCTGGCCGAGACGGCCCCGGGGCCGTCGATGGCGACCGGGAGGCCGAGGGAGTCGACGACGTGGCGGGCGGCGGCGTCGAGCAGCGAGGACCGGTCCGGGAAGTACCGGTACAGCGTCCGGAGGGAGACCCCCGAGGCGGCGGCGACGTCCGCCATGGAGATGTCGTCGACCGCCCGGCTCTCGAGCTGAGCGGTCACGGCCTCGAGCACCGAAGCCCGCACCTGCTCCGCCTGCCGCTCCCGCAGCGACGGTCCGCCGACCACGCTCATTGACACGAGTATGCCGTCGTGGCACACCCATGTCAATAGACTAGCTGGGCGGGTTCCACTCCTTCTTGAGCACGAAGAAGGAACCGCGGATGGTTCCGGCCAGCTTCGACTTCTGGCGGGCGAACTTGAAGGCGGAGAGGTCGGCGGGGACCTCCATCCCCTCCGAGAGCTTGAGGCCGACCGCCCGCTTTCCCGAGTCGTCGAGGGTGTAAAGCACGTTGATGGAGAGGCCGCTCTCGTAGAAGACATAGGTCCAGCTGACGTTCTCGACCTGGAACGAGGTGGCCTCGAGGGGGCGGGAGGCGATGACGATGTCCCGCTCCTCCTTGAGGATCCGAGTGACGAAGTCGATGATCTTCTTGGCCTTGCTC
>DASUHN010000280.1 GCA_036273495.1 Acidimicrobiales bacterium
CCTGATCGACCCGCACCGAAGGCGCGCGGCGGGGAGTGAGATACGACCGGTTCAATCGCGAACAGACGGCACGGCAGGCGGGGCGTCCCTCACCTGCGTCAGCGCACCCGGCCACCAGCGTCGGGTGCGAGACACGGGTAGCCTGGCGGTGGTCGACAAGGCCGGGTGCATGGGCCTTGTCGATCAATCTTGTCGATCAATCGGGGAGCACTGACGAGAACAGGTCACACTCGGTGGACAGGAGCCCCAGGTCAGGACCACTGAAGCAACCTGCGTAGACGGTGTGGACGGTCCTCAGCGGCCTCCGGAGCCGGGTGCGAAGGTTCGAATCCTTCCGAGGGCGCCCTGTGATGTCGCGGGACATCGGAGACAGATGTCGCTCGACATCCTGGTTATCGGGGCAGTTACGCGGAGCTGCTCCGGGCCGGCTGTTGGAGGACCGCCTGAGTCTGGGTGACCTTGGCGACCAGCCTCCCGTCTGCGTCGGTCACGTCGGTCTCGACGACGATGACCGTGCGGCCGGTGTGCAGGGGCCGGGAGACGGCGGTGATCGTTCCTGAGCGGACGGCGCGAAGGAAGTTCGTCTTCGACTCGATCGTCGACGTGCCCGCCGCCCCGTCGGGCAGGTTGAGGAAGGCACATGCCCCGCCGGTGCTGTCGGCCAGGGTCATGATGGCCCCGCCATGGAGCATGTCGCCGGTCGTGCACAGCTCGGGCCGGTGCTCCAACGTCGCCCGGACCGAGCCGCGTTCGGACTCGACCGACCGGATGCCGAGGGTCGTCGCCAGTGGCATGAGGTCGAGGATGTTCTCCGGGCTGCTGTTCTCCGGGGTGCTCACGCCCCCATTATCGGCGATCCGGCCGGCGGTCATCGGGTGAATGGTGATGGCGTCGACCCGCAGCCTCCACCCCATCGCGGGTGTCCCGTTCGGGAATGATTCGGCGATGAGCGCCACGCCGACGCCCGGCACGGATCTGCCGATCCTCGCCTTTCCCGACGCCGAGGCGTGGCGGGTGTGGCTCGACGCCAATCACTCCGCCTCGGAGGGAGTATGGATCCAGATTGCCAAGCGTCAGGCCGCGACTGCCTCTGTGACGTATGCCGAGGCCGTGGACGTGGCCATCTGCTTCGGCTGGATCGACGGCAGGAAGGCCGCCCTCGACGAGGAGGCGTGGCTGCAGAAGTTCACACCCCGGCGCGCCCGTAGCCGGTGGTCGAAGATCAACCGGGGCCGAGCCGAGGATCTGATCGCCCGCGGGCTGATGAGCCCCGCTGGTCTGGCCGAGGTGGAGCGGGCCAAGGCCGACGGTCGCTGGGATGCGGCCTATGACTCACCGCTCACTGCCGCCGTTCCGGACGACCTGGCAGCGGCGTTGGCCGCCGACGCCGGGGCGGCCGAGGCGTTCGCCCGGCTGGACGGCCGCAACCGCTATGCCATCCTCTACCGGATCCAGGACGCGCGTCGTCCCGAGACCCGCGCCCGCCGGATCGCCGCCTTCGTGGAGATGCTGGCCGACGGCCGGACGCCGCACCGATGACGTCCCGGGCGCGCATCCGTCCCGCTCGGGAGGACGACCTGCCGGTGCTGCGCGACATCGAGCAGGCATCGGGAGAGCGCTACCGGGATTACGGGCTGGACCATGTCGCCGACGACGAACCGGCGTCGATCGAGACGCTGCGGCGCTATGCGGTCGACGGCCGGGCGTGGGTGGCCGCCGGCGCCGACGATGAACCTCTGGGTTACCTGATCGTGGAGGTCCTCCCCGAGCACCAGGGGACGGGCCTCGGGCGGGAGTTGATCGACGAGGCCGCGTCGTGGGCGGCCGTCCTGGACGGCTCCGGGCACATCGAGCAGGTCAGCGTCGGAGGCGGAGGCCGCCCACGGGCTGGACCCGGACCTGCGGGTGGCGATGAGGCGGGAACTCTAGCCAGGCTGGGTACGTAACCTACTCGGAGTATGGTACAGTGGGCCAGTGGAAGCGGCTCCCCGGTCGCGGCGCGACGAGTACTCCGAGGCGACCCGACGGGCCCTGCTCGACAGCGCGGCCCGGCTCTTCGCCGAGAAGGGATTCACCGCCACGTCCCTCGACGAGGTGGCCGCCGAGGCGCGGGTCACCAAGGGTGCGGTGTACCACCACTTCGCCAACAAGCAGGCGCTCTTCGAGGCCGTCGCCGACCAGGCCGAGGAGGATGCCTGCGCCGCCATCATGGTGGCCGCCGCCGCCGAGGCCCCCGACACCTGGCGGGGGGTCGTGGCCGGGCTGGACAGCTTCCTCGAGCGGTGCATGGATCCCGTCTACCGCCGGCTCTGCTTCCAGGAAGGGCCCGCCGTCCTCGGCTTCGCCAACTGGTGGGAGCACGGGGAGAAGCACGAGATCGGGCTGATCCGGGGCATGCTGGCGGCCCTGCGGGCCGAGGGCCTCATCGAGCCCGACGACCTCGACACCCTCACCCAGCTCCTCTTCGGGTCGATGATCGCCGCCGCCCTGTCCCTGGCCCGGGCCGAGGACCCGAAGAGCGAGAGCGTCCGGGTTCGCGACGCCATCCTCCGGTTGGTCGCCGGCCTCCGGCCGTCAGGGGTCGCGTTGGGTCCCGACGCGGAGTGAGCGGAACGGGACGTCCCGGTCCACCTGTGGCTCCCGGGGCAGGCCGAGGAGCCGCTCCCCGATGACGTTGCGCTGGATCTGCTCGCTGCCACCCTGGATGCCGTGGGCGGGCGCGGTGGTGATCGTCTCCGCCACGTCGGTGTCGGCCAGCAGGGCGTAGGGCCCGGCGATCTCCGCCACCAGATCCCGGTACATGCGCACCAGCCGGACCCCACCGAGATAGGCCACCGACGCCTGGGCCGATCCGTCGCCGCCCGACCGGGCCGAGGCGTTGGCGCGCACGCCGGTCAGGCGCAGGGCCTCGGACAGCGAGTGCAGGGCAGCCATGCGCTGGCGCACGACCGGGTCGGCCAGCCGGCCGTGCCGGCGCGCCAGCTTCACCAGGTCATCGAGCGAGCCGATCGGCAGGGCGTTGGCGGCGTGGGCAGCATTCCTGATCTCGGCCAGCACCTGGCCGGCAGGACGGTCGAGGAAGCCGGCCCGGGTCCCCGCGTAGGGGGACCGGAGATGGCGTTCCCCGCCACCGGCGAAGGCAGACCGCTCGTGGGCCAGGACGGCCATGGCCACGGCCCAGCCGTCGGTCGGACCACCGATCACGTTGTCGCCGGGGATGCGGACATCCGTGAGGAAGGTCTCGTTGAACTCGGTGTGGCCGTTCATCTGCCTGATCGGGCGGATGTCGATCCCGGACTGGTCGAGGTCGACGACGAAGAAGCCGATGCCCTTGTGCTTGGACACGTCGGGATCGGTGCGGGCGACGAGCAGGGCCCGATCGGCAAAGAGCGTCCCCGAGTTCCACACCTTCTGCCCGTTGACCACCCAGTCCGACCCGTCCCGTACGGCGCGCGTCTGCACCCCGGCAAGGTCCGACCCGGCCCCGGGCTCGCTGAAGAACTGGGCCCAGTGCTCCTCCCCGCGGGCCAGCGCCGGCAGCCACCGTCGCTTCTGCTCCTCGGTCCCGAACATGAACAGGACCGGTCCGCCCATGGCCGTGCCCGATCCGGATGGAGGACCGAGGACGTCGGCGGCGGCCAGCTCCTCCGGGACCACCCCGGCCTCGACGGGGCCCAGGCCGCGACCGAACCAGTCGCATGGCCAGGCGGGGTAGCCCCACCCGCTCTCGGCCAGGCGCAGCCACCACTGCCGCACGGTCAGCTGCGGATCCCAGCTCTCGGCCACCCAGTCCCGGACCTGCTCGCGCAGCTCGAGCTCGGTGCCGGTCACCACGACAAACTAGGCGTAGCCCCGATCGGCCAGCCCGTGGCTGCGGCTACGCCCGCGTGAGCCGTACAAGCAGATGGCGGATGCCGGTATGGCGGTTCGACCGCCCCCACTCGACCGGCGCCGCCAGCTCGTAGCCCGAGAACGACGCGAACAGCTCCTCGAACAGCACGCGCATCTCGAGGCGGGCCAGATTGGAGCCCAGGCAGAAGTGGATCCCGTGGCCGAACGCCAGATGCGGGTTGGGCTGCCGGCCCACATCGAACTCCATGGCCCGGTCGAAGACGGCCTCGTCCCGGTTGGCGGATCCCTCCCAGATGACGACCTTGTCCCCGGGCTCGACGGTCTGGTCCCCCAGCCGGGCCTTCCGGGTGGCGGTGCGCCGCTTCGAGGGAGACGGTGTCGTCCACCGCAACATCTCCTCCACGGCGGCGGGTATGGCGCCGGGGCCGGAGCGCAGGTCGGCCAGCTGGTCGGGCCGTTCCATCAGCACCACCAGCCCACCCGCGATGGCGTTGCGGGTGGTGTCGGATCCGGCGGCGAAGAGGAGGGAGAAGAAGGAGTACAGCTCGGCGTCGGACAGCTGCGGGGGATCGACCTCGCTCAGGGTGGCGTGGACCACCACCGAGAGCATGTCGTCGGTCGGCCGGGCCCGCTTGGCCGCGATCAGCTCGGTTCCGTAGTCGGCCATGAATCGGCGGGCGGCGTCGATCTCGGCGGTGGTGTCGGTCACCCCGCGGCCCTCGCGGTAGTCGAAGCCGGGCTCCACCGCCTCGAACAGGCGGTGACGGTCCTCCTCGGGCACGCCCAGGAGGATGCAGATCATCTGCATGGGGAGCTCGGCGGCCACGTCGACGAGGAAGTCGACCTCCGTCCCGCTCTCCACGGTGCCGAGGAGGGCACGGGTCCGGCGGCGCAGCTCGTCCTCCAACCGGCGCACGGTGCGGGGGGTCAGGCCGGCGCTCACCAGGCGCCGGATCCGGGCGTGGCGCGGATCGTCCATCATGTTGAGGACGACGCCCGCCGTCGGAAGGTCCTGGATCAACGTGCCGCCGTGCCGGCGCTGGCCTCCGCGCTCGGAGGAATAGGTCTCGGGATCGTTCAGGACCTCGAGGGTCTCGAGGTAGGTGGCCACCGACCAGAAGCCTTCTCCGTCGGGCGTGTGGCGGGTGGGCTCGTGCCACCAGACCGGGGCCTCCCGGCGGTGGATCTCGAACAGGTGGTGGGGAAAGCCGGCGGCGAAGTTGTCGAGATCCGTGAGGTCGATCCCCTGGAGCACCGCCGTCAGACGAACCCGGCCACCCGGTGGGGGACGTAGGGCTCCTCGAGGGCGGAGATCTCCTCGGCGGACAAGTCCAGGTCGGCGGCGGCCACGGCGTCGTCGAGGTGATGGGGCTTGGTGGCGCCGACGATCGGCGCGGTGACGCCGGGCTTGGCGAGGAGCCAGGCCAGGGCAACCTGGGCCCGGGGGACCCCGCGGTCGGCCGCCACCTTGGCCACCCGCTCGATCACGGCGCCGTCGGCGCCGGCCGGGTCGTACAGCGCCCGCCCGAACTCGTCGGTCTGCGAGCGCTCGGTCACCTCGCTCGGATCGCGGGTCAGCCGGCCGCGCGCCAACGGGCTCCACGGAATCACCGCGATGCCCTGGTCGAGGCACAGGGGCAGCATCTCCCGCTCCTCCTCCCGGTTGAGCAGGTTGTAGTGGTTCTGCATGCTCACGAAGCGGGCCCACCCGTGCCGCTCGGCGATGTAGAGCGCCTTGCTGAACTGCCACGCCCACATCGACGAAGCCCCGAGGTAGCGCACCTTGCCCGAGCGCACCACGTCGTCGAGCGCCTCCAGCGTCTCCTCGATGGGGGTGCGCCGGTCCCACCGGTGGATCTGGTACAGGTCGATGTGGTCGGTCCCGAGACGCCGGAGGCTGGCGTCGACCTCGGTCATGATCGCCTTGCGCGACAGGCCGGCGGAGTTGGGTCCCGGGCGCATCGAACCGTGGACCTTGGTGGCGATCACGACCTCGTCGCGGTTGGCGAGCTCCCCCAGCGCCCGGCCCACGATCTCCTCGCTGGAGCCCAGCGAGTACACGTTGGCGGTGTCGAAGAAGTTGATGCCCTGCTCGAGCGCCCCCCGGATGAAGGGGCGGCTGGCCTCCTCGTCGAGCGACCACGGGTGGTTGCCCCGGGCGGGCTCCCCGTAGCTCATGCACCCCAGGCAGATCACCGAGACGTCCAGGCCGGTCTGTCCGAGCTTCACGTACCGCATGCGCGATCCCTCCCGGGCCCGCCTCGACGCGGTGGCGGGCGGCCCGGCAACTCTAGGCAGGCCCTCCCGGACCCCCGACCAGCTCCCTCGGTCAGGCCCGCCGGCGCCGGCGGGCCAGGACCACCAGCGCCGAGCCGCCCGCCAGCAGGCCGCTGCCCACGCCGGCGATCCCGAGTGCCCGGAAACCGGTGAAGGCCAGCAGCCCGGTGCCGGCCACCGCGGCGCCCGGCCGGGCCGCCGGCAGGGCCGCCGGGGCCGTGACGGCGCCGGGTGTCCCCGGTGCGGCTCCGGCGGCGGTCGCCGGGGCGGCCAGGGTGAGGCCCTCCACCTGGGTGAGCGGGGCGCTCGACCCGGTGGCGGGGGCGACCCGGGAGGCGCCGACCGCCGCGGTCGTCCCGCTCGCAGCCGGCGCCGGGGCGGTCGACTGTGATCCGCTCGGCGGGGCCGTCCCGGCCGAGGAGCCGGAGGAGGTGCCGGCCGCGGCCGTGCCGGCGGCCGGGGCGCAGTCGATCCAGAAGACCTTGTGCTTGACGTCGGCCCCCTGCGATCCGGAGACGTCGGCCGTCAGCTTCACGTGGTAGCCCTGGTGGGCGGGGGCCACGCCCTTGAACAGCCCGGTCAGCTGCGAGAACGAGACCGGGACCGTCTGGTCGAGCTGGTTCCCGCTGGTGCGGTGGGCGGTGGTCCAACCGGCGGAGAGGCTCACCGAGCCCGAGCCCCGGGTCGGGGCCTGGCCCTCGAAGGTGAGCCGGGCGGTCTGGGCCCCGGGGTCGTAGCCGTAGAGGCTCACGCTGAAGCTGCACCCCACGTGGGGGTCGTTGTCCTGGTTCGGGGTGGCCTCGTTGTTGATCTTGACCGTCCCGTTGTTGCCGGCCGGCGCCTGGCCGTCCGCCCACGCCTGCCCGGCCGGGCCCAGTGCCGCCACCAACAGAGTCGAGAGCCCGGCTGCGCCGCCGAGGGTCCTCCACGTACGCGTGCTCATTCCGCCGCTCCCCAGTGCTCGCCCTGCCCGGCCGACCGGGCCAGGGACTAGATAGTTAGTATGCTCTAGTTATTACCGGGGTCAACCGATTTCACACACGCAGAATGACGGTAACGGCGCAGAAAGTGGGGAAGGGGCCGGGATTCAGGGCTCGACGAGGACCTTCACCGCCCCCTGGGCCCGGTCGGCGGCCAGCGAGAAGGCCCGCGCGCCCTCCTCGAGCGGGAGGCGGTGGGTTACCAGGAGTTCGCCCAGACCGGGCCGGGCCGCCAGCATGGCCGCCGCCTCGACGAACTCCCGGTCCCCGTGGCGGTGGCCGTACATCGACGCCGGGACCAGCCTGGCCTCCTTGCCCAACAGGCCGTAGCCGATGGTGACCGGCTCCCAGTAGGTGGCCACGGCCACGATCACTCCCCCCGGCACGACCACCTCGACGGCCCGGTCGAGGGCGCTCTGGGTCCCGGCGGCGTCCACGACGGCGTCGTAGTCGGCCGACCGGGGCTCCCCCGCCCCGAGGGCCGATCCCCGCTCCTTCTGCCCGGGGTGGCGGGCGGCGAGGTCGACCTCGAGGCCGAGGTGGCGGGCGGCGGCCACCGTGGCCAGCCCGATGCTTCCTCCCCCGACGACGAGGACGCGCCGGCCGGGCACGAGGCCGGCCTGGTGGATCCCGTGGAGCGCCACGGCCAGGGGCTCCACCAGCGCCCCGTCGGCCACGTCGACGCCGCCCGGAAGAGGGAGCAGGCACCGCTCCTCGACGTAGGCCTCGTCCGCCAGCCCGCCGTCGAGGGACACCCCGTAGATGCGCTGGGTCAGCGTGCGGCACAGCTGCTCGCGCCCGGCCCTGCACTGGTCGCATCTCCCGCACGGCACCATCGGGCAGACCGCCACGGCGGTGCCGTCGTCGAGCAGCCCGGCGAACTCGTGGCCGAGGGTCACGGGCATCGGGCCCATGCCGGCCAGGTGGAGGTCCGAGCCGCAGATCCCTGACGATCTCACCCGTACGCGGACGCCGGTCCGGTCCGGCTCCGGGAGCTCGACGACCCGGATCCCGGCTTCCGTGCTCCGGAGGCCCCTCACCTGCCGGCGCCCGGCCCCCGGTCGGATCCCGCCGAGGCGTACTCCTCGCGCAGTGCGTTCTTGACGATCTTCCCGGTCGAGTTCCGGGGCATCTCGTCTCTGATCACGAGCTGCTCGGGGATCTTCTGGATCATCAGCCCCGCCTCCTTGAGGAAGGCGACCATCTCGGCGAACTCCAGCGGGGGCGCCTGGGGATCGGGCTGCACCACCGCGCACACGCGTTCGCCGCGCTCGGCGTCGGGCAGGCCGATCACCGCCACGTCGAGGACCTTGGGGTGCTCGTAGAGCAGGTCCTCGATCTCCCGGGCGCTGATGTTCTCCCCCTTGCGGATGATCACGTCCTTGAGGCGCCCGGTCAGAGTCAGATGACCATCGGCGTGCAGCCGGCCCAGGTCACCCGTGCGGAAGAAGCCGTGCTCGTCGAAGGCGGCCGCCGTCAGCTCGGGATCGGTGTAGCGCCGGAACACCATCGGGCCGCGCACCCGCACCTCGCCTTCCTCTCCCGGGGCGGCATCGCCTCCATCGGTCCTGACGACGCGGATCTCGGCGCCCTCCACCGGATGGCCCTCGGTGTTGGCGAGCTGGTCGTCGGTGTCGTCGGGAGAGCCCGACGTGATCATCGGCACCTCGGTCATGCCGTACCCGTGGACCACCCCGCGCCCGCCGATCTCCCTCATCACCTCGTAGTGGAGCTCGGGCGGCTTCGGCGCCCCTCCGCCGGACATCAGCCGCAACCTCGGGAGAACCGGGTTCCCGGGATCCTTGCGCTGCTCGTTGAGGCACGCGAGGTAGAAGGCCGGGCCCCCGCCGAACATGGTGACGTCGTGGGCCCGGAACAGCGCCAGGCTCTCGGCCGGGTTGAAGGCCTCGACCATCACCGAGGCCATGCCGGTCATCAACACCGCGGCCAGCATGTCGGCGCCCCCGATGTGGGCGATCGGGAAGGCCACCGTCCCCACGTCCGCCGCCGTCAGCCCGAGGGCCGCCACCAGCCCCCAACCTCCCGCCATCAGGCTGCGGTCGGTGTGGCAGACCCCCTTGGGGTCCGAAGTGGTCCCGGACGTGTAGTAGATCCACCGGACGGCGTCCTCGTCGGCCCGGGGGACCGGAACGGCTGCGAGCGCCGCCGGGTCCGCGTCCGGGAGCCCGTCGTCCAGCACCACGAGCTGCGGGGACACCCCCCGCTCGGCACCGGCCCGCTCGGCCAGGGCGGCGTAGTCAGTGCCCCTCCAGACGCCCGGCACGAAGAAGTGCGTGGCCCCGGTCTGAGCCAGGGCAAAGCCCACCTCCCGCTCCCGGTACAGGTGGATGATCGGGTTCTGGACGGCGCCGATCCGGCACAGGGCCGCGCACCCGACCACGGTGTCGATCCGGGTGGGCAGCTGCCACGACACCGGGCTCCCCGGGCCCACGCCCAGTCCGACCA
>DASUHN010000281.1 GCA_036273495.1 Acidimicrobiales bacterium
GAACGGCTTGGTGACGTAGTCGTCGCTGCCCAGCCGTAGCCCCTCGACCTTGTCGGCGGTGGTGTCGCGGGCGGTCAGGAAGATCACGGGCACACGCGTCCCCGCCCCCTCGGTCTGCCGGAGCCGCTTGGCCACGTCGAAGCCGTCGAGGTCGGGGAGCATGACGTCCAGCACGACGAGGTCGGGACGCCGGTCCTCGATGGCCTGCAGGGCCGCCCGCCCGGACGCGGCCCGCTCGACCTCGAAGCCGTTCATGGTGAGCCCCATCGACAGCAGCTCGGTGATGTGCTCCTCGTCGTCGACAACCAGCACGTGCGGCGCCCGGCCGCTCACCTCGGCCCCACCGGGGCGAGTCTACGAGCGGGTTCTGTGGCCCGACCCGGCATCGTCGGAGGGGTCGGGCCCGACCATCTGTCCATCAGGACCCGCCTCGTCCGCGGGGCGCGCGTCGTGCCCGGTCCCCGGCGCGAGCTGATCTCGCGCGCCTACGACCCGGTCCTGCGGGCCACCTTCCGCAACGGGTTCTACGCGGGAGGTCTTCACCACGGAAAGTGGTCACGGGTACACCTATTGCGCTAATCCGACATTTGGCTCATACTGCCCAACGCTGAGCGGTTGCACAACCGCCCAGTGTGACCACCAACGGAGGTGGCCGGATGCAGAGATGGGCCAAGGCCACGTTGCTGCTGAGCGCGGCGGTCGCGGTGGCGCCCGCGACGGCAGCGCTGCGGGGAGCCGCCCCGGCGCCCACCGGCGCCCCCGGGCCCGGGGCCGGAGGGGCGGGGCCGTACTACGAGAGCGTCTTCTCCCCGCCGGCGCACCTGTCGGCGCCGGTGCGGGCGGAGGCGGTGACCCCCGACGGCGGCGGTTACTGGCTGGCCTCCGCCGACGGCGGCGTGCTGACCGAGGGGGACGCCGGCTTCTACGGCTCGGCCGGGGGCATGGCCCTGTCCTCCCCGGTGGTGGGCATGGCCGCCACGCCGGACGGTCACGGCTACTGGCTGGCCGGACGCGACGGCGGGGTGCTGACGTTCGGCGACGCCGGCTTCCACGGCTCGGGCGGCAACCTGCACCTCTCGGCGCCGATCGTGGCCATGGCCCCGACGCCGGACGGCGCCGGCTACTGGCTGGTCGGCTCGGATGGCGGCGTCCTCACCTACGGGGACGCGCCGTTCCTCGGGTCGGCGGCGGCCCTGCCCCTGTCCGCGCCCATCACGGCCATGGCGCCGACGCCCGACGGCGCCGGCTACTGGCTGGTCGGCGCCGACGGCGGGGTGATGACCTTCGGCGACGCGGGCTTCTTCGGCTCCGCCCGGGCCGCGCACCCGGCGACGCCGATCGGGGCCATGGCCGCCACCCCGGACGGCCGCGGCTACTGGCTCGTCGGCTGGGACGGGGGAGTGCTGACCTACGGCGACGCTCCGTTCCTCGGCGCCGGCCAGGGCCACGGCCCGGTATCGGCGGTGGCCGGCGCGCCGGGCGGTGACGGGTACCTCCTCGCCGCGGTCGACGGCACGGTGGTGTCGATCGGCACGACGGTGGCTTCGTCCGGGAACACCTCCGCCCACGGCGTACCGGCCTCGCCGGCTCCGTCACCGGCCGACCCGACACCGGCGGTGGCGCCGACCGTCGCCGCCGACGGGGGCTGGGCTCCGTCACCGGCCGATCCCGGCTACGCCTTCCTATATCCCGACGGGACCGGAGGGACGCGGGCCCGCTGGAACCCCTGCGCCGCCATCCGGTGGGCGGTGAACCTGTCCGACGCCCCGGCCAACGCCCTGTCCGACGCCCAGGAGGCGGTGGGCGAGGTGTCCCAGGCGACCGGGATCCCGTTCACCTACGCCGGCACCACCGGCGCCGTGCCCGACCCCAACGGGGCCGGGGGACAGCTGCCGGCCGGGATCGACGCGGTGATCGCCTGGCTGCCCCGGGCGGCCTTCGCGACCAGCACCGCCGAGGCGGGCTACGGCGGGAACTGGTGGGAGCCGGGCTCCGGATCGACGGAGCGCATCTACCAGGGCTACGCCATCGTCAACGGGGACATGGCCAACGGCTTCCTGCGTCCCGGCTTCGGCCCGGGCTACTCCGAGGGCCACCTGCTGCTCCACGAGCTCGGCCACATGATGGGCCTCGGCCACACCCAGGATCCGGCCGCGATCATGAACGCCCAGCAGGGCCCGTTGTCGCACGGCACCTACGACGCCAATGACCTGCAGGGGCTGCACGTCCTCGGAGCTGGTCCCTGTGTCTGACCCCCGATCGTCGATGCGCCGGATGCCGACCGGACGGAGACGGGCCGCCATCGGTGTCGTCGCCTTGCTGGCGGGGGCGCTGAGCGCGGTGCCGCTGTTGCGCCACCCGGCCGCGGCCGGACCGAGCGCGGCGGTCGTCGGCACCGCCATCTCCGACGCCCAGGGATTCTGGATCGCCGCGTCGGACGGCTCGGTGTACACCGAGGGCGATGCCCCGTTCTACGGCTCGGCGGGGGGCACCCGGCTGTCGAAGCCGATCGTGGGCATGGCCGCCACCAAGGACGCGCGTGGCTACTGGCTGGTCGCTTCCGACGGCGGGATCTTCAGCTTCGGGGACGCCCGCTTCCACGGGTCGACCGGCGCCATCCGCCTGAACCAGCCCATCGTCGGCATGACCGCCACCCCGGACGGCGGTGGCTACTGGCTGGTCGCGTCCGACGGCGGGATCTTCAGCTTCGGGGACGCCCGCTTCTACGGGTCGACCGGCGCCATCCGCCTGAACCAGCCCATCGTGGGCATGGCCGCCGATCAGGCGACCGGCGGGTACTGGATGGTCGCGTCCGACGGAGGCATCTTCGCCTTCCACGCCCCGTTCCTGGGATCGACGGGCAGCACGAGCCCGCCTCACCCGATTGTCGGCATGGCGGCCATTCCCGACGGTGGCGGCTACCGGTTCACGGCCTCTGACGGCAGCATCTTCGACTTCGGCGACGCCGGTTACTACGGGTCGATGACCGGCTCCACCATCCCGAGCCCGATCACCGCCCTGGCCGACAGCCCGAGCGGGTCGGGATACGTCCTGGTCCAGCGCAACGGCACCTCGGCCAGCTTCGGTGACGCCAAGTACCAGAGCTCCGCGGTCGTGCAGCAGAACGTCGGCCCCATCGACACCCACTCGACGAGCTACGCCTTCGAGGGGCGCAACCCCGACGGGGCGCCGATGCGCTTCGACGCCTGCCAGCCCATCCACTACGTCACCAATTTGTCCGAGGCCCCGCCGGGCGCCGCCGCCTACGTGCAGACCGCCATCGCCCGGCTGTCCAGCGCCACCGGGATCACGTTCGTGAACGACGGCTCGTCGACGCAGTTCCCGACGACGTCGCGGTCGGCCACCGCCGCGTCGGGTCAGTCGTGGGCTCCGGTCCTGATCGCGTGGGAGCACGAGGGCCAGACCGACTACCTCCCGGCCCAGGCCAACCTCCTCGGAATGGGCGGGTTCACCGGAGTGAACACCGGTGGCACGGTCGTGGCCGTGACCGGCCAGGTGGCCCTCAACGCCGACCTGAACCTGATCCCGGGCGCCACCGTCCCGTCGACCTGGGTGCCGGGTCTCGAGCACGAGCTGGCCCACGTGGCGGGGTTGGCCCACACCTCCGATCCCACCCAGATCATGGCGCCCAGCTTCAACTCGCAGTCCCCCCTCGACTACGGGACGGGGGACCTCGAAGGCCTGAGCCAGCTCGGGGCCGGCTCTCCGTGCCTGACGGCGCCGGCGCCGGCGTCAGCAGCCGACCTGGCCCGCGTCCTGGTCGGCGGCCCGACCGCATACGGCGGGCTCCCCGTCGATCGCGCTTCGGGGAGCGGCCGGTGACGAGGTCGAGCGAGCTGGACCTGCCCGCCGCTTCCTTGTGAGCGGTCGCGGCGCGCCCGTGTGGGAGGCGCGTTCCCCGGCGCCTGTGCGACCGTCCCGGCACCGCGTCAGAGCCCTGGCGGTGGTGCTCACGGTCGCGGGCGTCCTCGCGACTCAGGTGCAGTCGTCGGCAGCCAGGCGGCCGGTGACCACCGTCGATACCGGTGGCGTCCACCACCGGGCACAGCGCGGGGCGGAGGTGACGGGAGCCGACCGTTCCCCCCTTGCGGTCGTACCGGCCGCGGCGGTGACCCCATCGCCTCCGCCCCCGTCCCCCGTCGCGGCGCCAGCGCTCCCACCGCCCGCACCGGCGGCCCCCGCCCCCTACTACCAACGGCTCGGCGACGAGGGTCTGGCCCGCATCAGCTATCCCTGGCGGCGCCTGGGATACCAACTGAGCTTCCAGCCGGGCCGGGCCGGACTGCTGGGGGGCACCAACTGCGCCGGCCACGAGATCACCATCTATGTGCGCCCGTCACAGACGGTGGGCGAGGTCGCCTTCGTGACCGCCTTCGAGATAGCCCACGCCGTCGACTGCACCTATCTGACGCCGAGCT
>DASUHN010000282.1 GCA_036273495.1 Acidimicrobiales bacterium
CGGCCACCGTGACCCGGCCGTCCCGGACCGGTGGGGCCTGCTCCATGGGCTCCCCGAGCAGGTCGTCGGCTATGTCGTGGAACACGGGCAGCTGCTGGCGGAAGAAGCCGAGGACGAACGCCGGCTCGGTGTCGATCATGAGGGTCAGGGCGGGATGCTCCCGCAGGTACTTCATGAGGTACTCGGCCAGGGCCTCGAGGCCGGGCCTTCCCTTCTCGTCCGCCAGCGAGCGCCGGAGGCCCTCGGAGAACCGGTCCCGCTCGTACTCGGCCAGGACCGCCAGCAGGTCCTCCTTGGAGGGGAAGTACCGGTAGACCGTGCCCCGCGACAGGCGGGCGACCGTGGCCACGTCCGCCATTGTCAGGCGGCGCAGGCCCACGCGGCCCATCGCCTGGAGGGCGCCCTCGAGGATCCGGTCCCGTGTCTCGGGAATCAGCTCTCCCGTCATCGCCGGGGAGACGCTATCCCGGGCTGGTCGCCCGGGAAGGGGTCCTTCTCAGCCGACGAACTCCAGCGGCAGGCTGTGTACGGCCCGGAGCATCGGCGTCCACAGCAGGTCCGCCCCCGGCCGGATGCGGTACGAGGGGATGCGCCGGTGCCACTCCCGCAACGCCACCCGCAGCTCGAGGCGGGCCAGGTGAGAGCCCAGGCAGCGGTGGATGCCTCCACCGAAGGCCATGTGCCGGTTCACCTCCCGGCCGAAGTCGACCCGGTCGGCGTCCTGGATCCCGTCGGGATCGGTGTTGGCCGCCCCCACGAACACCAGCAGCGAGTCACCCTTGTGCACCGGGCACCCGCGCACCTCGGTGTCCTGGGCGGCCACCCGGGCCACCCCGGCCACCGGGGACTCCCAGCGGAGCAGCTCCTCGACCACCGTCGGGATCACGGCGGGATCGGCCCCGATCCGCTCGCGGTCCTCGGGGTGCTCGGCCAGATGGACGAAGAAGCAGCACAGGCTGTCGGTCACCGTGTCGAGCCCGGCGATGATGAACAGGTAGCAGATGTCGAGGATCTCCTGGCGGGTCAGCTTCATCCCGTCGACCTCGGCGTCGAGCAGTCGCGACAGCAGGCCGTCGCCGCGGTTGCGTTCCAGCTCGTCCAGGGCCTTCTCGAAGTACTCGTAGCACTCCTTGCCCGCGGCGACGCGGTTCTGGGCCGCCTTCTCGAAGTCGTGCTCCCCCCAGCCCCGGACGATCCCCTCCTTGATGTGGAGGAAGTGGTCGAGGTCCTCGGTGGGCAGGCCCACCAGGCGGAGGAACGCGGTGCACGGGAACGGCACGGCGAAGTCCTCGGTGAAGTCGCACTCCCCCTTGTCGGCGAAGGCGTCGATCAGCTGGTTGGCGAGCGACGCAACCTCACCCTCGAACTTGGCCATCTCGCGAGGGGCGAAGTAGGGATCGAGCAGCACCCGGTACTTCTTGTGGTCGGGGGGGTCGATCTGCAGCGGGATCAGCGGCCGGTCGTTGCCGATGCCGCCCATCCCCTCCCCGAACTGGGAGGAGAAGAGCTGCGGGTTGCGCAGCACGTACTCCACGTCCTCGTGGCGGGTGAAGACCACCGACGGCTTCTGGCCCGGGATCACCATGTCGTCCCGGCACGGCGCCCCCTGGCGCATCTCCTCGTAGTACCGCCGGGGGTCCCGGGCGAAGTCCTGGTCGGCGAAGAGCTGGAAGGACCAGCCCTCCTTCGTGTAGTCGATCGACGGCGCCGCGTCGGCCTTGGTCATCCGATCCCCTCCCCGGCTGGGTGAGCCGCCCCGCCGTGGCGGCCCCCATTGAACACGATCAGCTGATTATGTCATATGTGTGCTGTCGGGTCCAACCGCCGCCCGGGCCGGTCAGAGGATGGCGCCCTTGACCTTGAGGTCCAGGATCCGGTCCATGTCCAGGCCCAGTTCCTGGAGGACCTCGTCGGTGTGCTCCCCGTGTTCGGGGGCGGGCGTGAGCTCCCCGGGCTGCTCGTCGAACTGCAGCGGGGACGGCACCATGCGGAAGCGGGTGCCCCCCGAATGGGTGAGCTCGGTGATGTAGCCGTTGGCGGCCGCCTGGGGGTCCTCGAGCAGCTCCCCGGCGGTCTGCACCGGCGCCCACACCCCCTCGACCTGGGCCAGCACCTCCCGCCACTCGGCCAGGGAGCGAGTGGCGAAGATCTCGTCCAGCACCCCGACGCACTCCCTCCGGTTCTCGAAGCGCGTGGCGCCGTCGGCGAAGCGGGGGTCGTCGGCGAGCTCGGGGCGCCCGAGCGCCTTGACCAGCTCGGGCCAGAAGCGGTCCCCCTGCAGCATCATCAGCGAGAGGAAGCGGCCGTCCCCGGTCCGATAGGTGTTGACGAGCGGGTTGGGCCCGGCGGTGCGGTCGCCGCGCGGGAGCTTGGAGATGCCGAACATCCCGGCCGCCAGGATGCTGGCGCCGGTGGCCCACATGGCGGTGCTCAGCAGCGAGTTGTCCACGACCAGCGCCTCACCGGTGCGCTCCCGGTGGAACAGGGCGGCGCAGATCCCGCCGGCGATGGTCATGCCGCCCAGCAGGTCCCCGAAGGCGGGGCCGGCCGGGGGTATCGGCCACTCCCCCTCCGGCGTCAGGATGTCGGCCACGGCGCGGAACCAGAACGAGGCCCCGTCGAAGCCGCCCTTCTCCGCCTCGGGACCGCGCTGACCCTGACCCGAGCCGCGCACGTAGATGATGTTCGGATTGGCGGCGCGGATGTCCTCGACGTCGATGCCGAGCGAGCGGCGGACCTGGGGCAGGAAGCTGGTGAGGAACACGTCGGAGCGCCCGGCCAGCTCGAGGAGGAGCTGGCGCCCGTCCGGGGACTTGAGGTCGATGGCCACCGAGCGCTTGCCCCGGTTGGGCAGCTCGATCATGTGGTTGACCCCGCCCGGTCCGGACGGGACCAGGCCCGAGTTGACCAGCCCCCGTTGGGGGTCACCGGAGTCGGGATGCTCGATCTTGATCACGTCGGCCCCCCATTCGGCCAGGACCGCTCCCGCCGACGGGACGTAGGTCCACGCCGCCACCTCGAGTACGCGTATGCCCTCCATGATTCGGACCACTCCGAGCTCCTTCTGTCTGGGTCTGTCGTCTAGTCGTCGAACGGCCGGCAGATGCGGCACGGTGGCCGTCCCGTCGCATCGTCGGCGGTCAGCCGCTGAAGGCCCTCGGGATGGCGCACCGCCACCGGACAGTCGGCCCGGTGCACGTTGGTGCCCGTGGCGGTGGCCACCAGCTCCCCCGCCCCGGTGGACGCAGCCGCCGGGACCGGGACGGCCGCGGCGGGAGACGCCGGGGCCCGGCCAGCCAGGGCTGCTTCGAGGAGCTGGAACAGCTGCTGGTCCCGGGCCAGCCGTTCCGCGTGGTGCAGGTCGGCCTGGTCGTAGATCCGGTACAGCCAGTGGGCCCAGTACATCAGGCCGCCGACGATCATCAGCCCCAGCCCCACGAACGAGCCGCTGACCAGGTACGGGATCTGCTGCTGCACCACCGAGGCGTGGGCGGCGCCGTACCAGGCGATGAGGATGACCACCACGCCGAGGGGCACGAGGAGCGACCCGGCGGCCACCTGCCATGTGTTGCGCAGGTCGAGGTGGGTGAAGCGCCCGGCCGCCGCCGCCAGGATCTCGGCGGGAGAGCGGCCCTTCCCGTCGGGGCGGGTGGCCAGGTCCTCGGGCGCGGTCACGGTTCAGATCCTCCCCTCGAGCAGCTGCCAGCGGGCGTAGCCGAACAGCGGGCCGGCCAGCACCAGGCTGGCCAGCACGCCCGCGATTATCCACCCGACCGGCGCCGGCACTCCCGACGTGGCGCGGACCGGTTGGAGCGACGGCGCCGCGCCCGGGCCGGAGATCCCGCCCGTCGTCGCCGCCGGGGACGTCAGGGAGCCGGCGCCCAGGTCCGGCCCGGCGGCGGCGGGCCCGCTCGAACCCGTGCCGGCTGTGGCGGCGGGCGGGGCCAGCGCCGGAGTGGGGAGGCCGGCGAACGCAGGGGCGGTCGTGGCCTCGGCGGACACCTTGGCCCCGCCGTACACCACCTCGATGTGCAGCGGCGCCGGCGGGGTGCCGACGGGGACCGGCGGCTGGCCCGGGATCGAGATGGCGGGCACGCCCGGCACCCCGGTGGCGGGCAGCTGGCGGTCGATGGTCACCTCCAGGCCTCCCGAGTCGGCCGACGCCGCCCCGGCCCCGACCGTCGTCACCGGGTCGATCAGCTTCACCG
>DASUHN010000283.1 GCA_036273495.1 Acidimicrobiales bacterium
CCCGGGGGCGGTGCTGACCGGCCTGGTCAAGCGGATCGCGCCGGACGCCAAGGCCGTCTCGCTTACCGGCCCGGACGACCTCGACACCCTGGTCGAGACCCTGGCCGGGGGCAGCCCGCTCCAGGCCTACCTGGCGGCCCACCAGGGGGAGCACCTGTACGTGTCGGAGCGGGTGGTCGTGAGCCCGCTCACCGGCGTGTTCGAGCCGCCGGCCGGCGGGCCCGTCGCCGACGGGACGGCGGTGGAGGTCGGCCGGCTCCTGGGCGTGGTCGGGATCACCGAGGTGCGCTCTCCGTTCTCGGGAACCCTGCAGGGCATGCTGGCGGTGGCGGGGGAACGGGTCACCGACGGACAACCGGTTGCCTGGCTGCGCAGCGACGAGGGCCCGGGCGGGCGCTGATGGGGATCCGGTTGGTGGGCTGGGGGACCGCCCTGCCCGACAAGGTGGTGACCAACGCCGACCTCGAGGCCCGGCTCGACACGAGCGACCAGTGGATCACCGAGCGCTCCGGCATCCGGGAGCGCCGCATCGGGGGAACGACCGCGGGCCTGGCGGTGGGCGCGGCCCGGGCCGCTCTCGGGAAGGCGGGGCTGAGCCCGTCCGACGTCGACCTGTTCGTGCTGGCCACGACCACCCCGGACCAGGCCATCCCGGCCACGTCCGCCCACGTGGCCGACCAGCTCGGGATCAACTGCGGGGCCTTCGACCTCAACGCCGCCTGCTCCGGCTTCGTGTACTCGCTGGTGGCGGCGGCGGGGATGACCGCCCCCCACGTGCGCCGGGTGCTCCTGGTGGGCTCGGAGACCCTGTCCCGGGTGACGGACTGGGAGGACCGGACGACGGCGGTGCTCTTCGCCGACGGGGCGGGCGCCGTGGTCCTGGAGGCGGTGGACGGGCCCGGGGACCTGCTGGCCTGGGACCTGGGGGTGGACGGGTCGTTGCGCCCGATCCTCTACGCCGACCTCGGCGGGTTCATCGTCATGGAGGGCAAGGAGGTGTTCCGCCGGGCCGTGCGGGTGACGGTCGAGTCGGCACGCATCACCCTGGAGCGAGCCGGCGTGGCCGCATCGGACATCGCCATGTTCGTCCCCCACCAGGCCAACCTGCGGATCATGGACGCCGTGGCCCAGCGGCTGGAGATCCCGTCGGAGCGCATCGCCGTCGTGCTCGACCGGACCGGCAACACGTCCTCGGCCTCGATCCCGCTGGCGCTGGCGGACGCGGCCGACAAGGGGCGGCTCTCCCCCGGCGACCTGGTGCTGCTGTCCGGGTTCGGAGCCGGCATGACCTGGGCCAGCGCCGTGGTGCGCTGGAGCGTGTGATGGGAGAGGGCGGGGGCCGGGTCGTGCTGGTCACCGGGGGGACCCGGGGGATCGGGCGGGCGTGCGTGGAGCGCTTCGCCGCCCTCGGGGACCGGGTCGTCTCCACGTCGCGCAGCGCGCCCGACAAGGAGGAGTCCGACGCCCTGTGGTCGCTCCCGTGCGATCAGCGTTCAGCAGGGGACGTCGACGCCCTGTTCGGGCGGATCGAGGAACGGTGGGGCCCGGTCGAGGTGCTGGTCGCCAACGCCGGGATGAACCGGGACCAGCTGATCCTGCGCATGGGCGAGGAGGCCTGGTCCCAGGTCATCGACACCAACCTCACCGGCACCTACCGGGTCGTGAAGCGGGCGGTCGGCCCGATGGTGCGGGCCCGGAAGGGCCGCATCGTGCTGGTGTCTTCGGTCTCCGGCCTGGCCGGCCAGGCGGGCCAGGCCAACTACGCCGCCTCCAAGGCCGGCCTGGTCGGGCTGGCCCGGTCGCTGGCCCGGGAGCTGGCCAGCCGGAGCATCCTGGTGAACGTGGTGGCGCCGGGTCCGGTCGAGACCGACATGCTGGCGGCGCTCAGCGCCCAGCAGGTCGAGGAGCTGGTGGCCCGGGTCCCCCTCGGGCGGGCGGCACTTCCCGAGGAGATCGCCGCCGCCGTAGCCTTCCTGGCTTCGCCCGGGGCGTCCTACATCACGGGCGCCGTCGTCCCGGTGGACGGCGGGCTGGCCATGGGTCACTGACGAGACCGCGAAATCAGAAAGAGAGAGCGAGTGGACCGCGACACCGCGTTCGACAAGTTCAAGTCCTGTGCCATCGACGTGCTGCAGGTCGATCCCGACCAGGTCGTCCCCGAGGCCAAGTTCGGAGACGACCTCGACGCTGACAGCCTCGACCTGGTCGAGCTGGTCATGGCGCTGGAGGAGAGCTTCGACATCAGCGTCGACGAGTCCGAGCTGGAGGGCATCCAGACCGTGGGACAGGCCTTCGACCTGGTGCTCTCCAAGGTCCCGTGAGGACGGCGTTCACCTCCGGGGGTGGCCCGGAGGGACGGAAGGTGGCGGTCACCGGAGTCGGCGTGGTCGCCACCGCCGGGATGGGCAAGGACGCCTTCTGGGAGGGCCTGTGCCGGCCCGGCCCGGTCGGGCCGCGGCGGGTCGAGGACTTCGACCCCACCGGCTGGTTCGGCCCGAAGGAGGTGCGCAGGGTCGACCGCTTCGCCCAGATGGGGACGGCGGCGGCGGAGATGGCGCTCGAGGACGCCGGCACCCCGGAGGTGGATCCCGATCGCGCCGGCGTGATCATCGGCACCGGTGTGGGCGGGCTGTCGACGCTCGAGGAGCAGGTGCGGGTCCACGACGAGAAGGGCGCCCGGCGCGTCTCCCCGTTCCTGGTCCCGATGATGATGCCCAACGCCGCCGCCGGGACCGTCTCTATCCGGCGGGGCTGGCGGGGACCGTGCGAGACGGTGTGCACGGCGTGCGCGG
>DASUHN010000284.1 GCA_036273495.1 Acidimicrobiales bacterium
CAGGGTCACGAGGTCGTCCATCTCGGGGGGCACCTGCCCGCCGAAGCGCTCCTCCACCGCCGTGGCCATCCCGATCAGGCTCTTGGCCTTGGACCGGAAGAAACCGGTCGGATGGACCATCTTCTCCAGGCGCTCGGGCTCGGCGGCGGCCAGGTCGGCCGGCGTGGGGAAGGCGGCGAACACCCCCGGGGTGACCAGGTTCACCCGCTCGTCGGTCGTCTGGGCCGACAGGATCGTGGCCACGAGGAGCTGGAAGGGCCCGTCGTGGCCGAGGGCGCAGAGCTCCGGGGCCGAGCCGGGGTACTCGCCGGCCAGGCGGCGCGCCGTCTCGCGCGCCCGACCCTTGGGGCTGCGGGGACCGGCCATGCCACCAAACGTAGTTACGGTGTGCCGGGTGCGGATCGAGGTGAAGCGGCAGATGGGCAGCGGGGACATCGCCGCCGTGTCCGGCCTGCTCGACAACGCCGCCCGCCACGACGACCATCCCGCCCTCGGCGACCACCAGTGGGTGGACCTGGTGCACGGGGGCCGGCAGGGCTTCGCCGGCCTGGTGGCCTGGGAGACCGGCCACGATCACCCGACCGGCTACGCCCAGGTGACCAAGGGGCCCGAGACCTGGGCCCTCGAGTACGTCGTCGACCCCCACCACCGCAACGACCAGCGGACCGTGGCGCGGGCGATCCTGAAGGCGGCGCTCGGGCTGGTGGCGCAGGAGGGCGGGGGCCACGTCCACATGTGGGTACCCCGCGCCGTCGAGGCGGACGACGAGCTGGCCCGGTCGTTCGGGCTCGAGCGCGGGCGGGAGCTGCTGCAGATGCGCCGGCCCCTGCCGCTGCCCCCGGAGGAGAAGGGCGTCGACACCCGGGCGTTCGTGCCGGGCCGGGACGAGGAACCCTGGCTCGAGGTGAACAACCGGGCCTTCTCCTGGCACCCGGAGCAGGGCGGGTGGGACGTCCAGACCCTGCGCGACCGGGAGGGGGAGGCGTGGTTCGACCCGGCCGGGTTCCTGCTCCACGAGCGCGACGGCCGCCTCGCCGGCTTCTGCTGGACGAAGATCCACTCCGACCGCAACCCGCCCCTCGGGGAGATCTACGTGATTGCCGTCGACCCCGACTTCCAGGGCCTGCGCCTGGGCCGGGCGCTGGTGGTGTCGGGGCTGCGCTACCTCGAGGGCCGGGGGCTGGAGACCGGGATGCTCTACGTCGACGGCGGCAACACGCCGGCGGTGGGCCTGTACAAGGACATGGGCTTCACCGTCGACCACACCGACCAGGCGTACGTCGGGGACGTGGCGGCGGCGTCCTAGACCCTCCCCCGATGGGGCGTCAGCCGGTCGACACCCCGAAGGCGGTGCCCACGCCGTAGGTCACCCCGGTGGCCACCACCAGGAACCCCAGCTGGCGGGCGACGGTCCGCACGAGCGACCGGCCGGTGAAGGCGGCCAGGGCCAGCCCGATCAGGACGGCGGCGACGGCGCCGAGAACGACCGACGCCACCACCGCCGGGATCCCGTGGACGAACAGCCACGGTGACAGCGGGATGGCCGCGCCCACGGCAAACGAGCCGAGCGACGACAGGGCCGCCTGGCGTGGTGCCCCGAGCGAGCCGGGGTTGATGCCGAGCTCCTCCCGGGCGTGGGTCTCCAGCGCCGTGTCGGGATCGCGCATCATGTGGGAGGCCATCTCGTCGGCTGCGCCGGCGTCGAGGCCCCGCCGCTCGTAGATCCGGGCCAGCTCGCGCTGCTCGGCCGCCGGGTGACGGCGCAGCTCCCGGCGCTCGAGCTCCAGCTCGCGCTCGAGCAGCTCCCCCTGGGCGCTCATCGACAGGTACTCGCCCGCGGCCATGGACCACGCCCCGGCCACCAGGCCCGCCACTCCCGCCAGGCGCACGAAGCTGCCGCCCGGGTGGGCGCCGGCAACGCCGAGGATCAGCGCCACGTTGGTCAGCAGCCCGTCGCTGACACCGAGCACCGCCGCGCGCGCCGCCCCGCCACTGACGTCCCGGTGGTGGTGGTCGGTGGTGTGGTCCCCCATGACCAGGCTGGACGGGTGGGTCCAGCGCCGGCGGGCGGCGGCCCGGGCGCGCCCCGGGCGCCGGGGCGAGACGGCCGGCTGGGGCTGCGGGGACGTTTCCACAGCCCCAACCTACCGCCGTAGCCTGGCCGAATGGCCCGTTACGACCTCAGCCGGGCCGAGGTGGCGGAGCTTTTGTCCGACCAGCCCCGCTACCGGGTGGACCAGGTCTGGGAGGGCCTGTACCGCCAGCTGAGTGTGCCGGAGGAGATGACCACGCTCCCCCGCTCGCTGCGCGATCGCCTGTCCGCCAGCGAGCAGCTCGCACCGGCGCTGCACGAGGTGGCCCGTTCGGACTCCGACCGCGGCGCCACCCGGAAGTGGCTGTGGGAGCTCGCCGACGGGGCCCGGATCGAGACCGTTCTCATGGAGTACGACCGGCGCGCCACTGTGTGCGTCTCCAGTCAGGCCGGGTGCGCCATGGGGTGCGGCTTCTGCGCGACCGGCCAGGCCGGCTTCGCCCGCAACCTGTCGGTCGGTGAGATCGTCGAGCAGGTCGTGCGGGCGGGGGCGGCCCGGCGCGGCGGCGACGCGCCCGCGGCCCGGGCCCGGCCCGGCCCGGCCCCGGCCCGCCCCGCCAACGTGGTGTTCATGGGCATGGGTGAGCCGCTCGCCAACTACCCGCGCGTCTGGGCGGCGGTGGAGCGGATGCACGACGACCTCGGCATCTCGGCACGCCACATCACGGTGTCCACCGTCGGCGTGGTGCCGGGCATCCGGCGCCTGGCCGGCGAGGACCTGCCGGTGAACCTGGCCGTGTCCCTCCACGCCGCCAACGACCGGCTGCGCGACAGCCTGGTGCCGATCAACCGTCGCTACCCGCTGTCGGCCGTGCTCGGCGCGTGCCGCGCCTACCGCCGGGCCAAGGGCCGGCGGCTGTCGTTCGAGTGGGCGCTGATCTCCGGGGTCAACGACCGCGAGGGGGACGCCGCCGAGCTGGCCGAGCTGGCCGTGCCTCTCGGCGCCCACGTCAACCTGATCCCGCTCAACCCGACGCCGGGATGGCCGGCGGTGGGGTCGGCCCCCGCCGTCGTGCGCACGTTCCGGGACCGCTTGATCTCGCTGGGGGTGAACGCCACCGTGCGCCGCAACCGGGGCACGGACATCGACGCGGCATGTGGGCAGTTGGCCGCCACGGGAGGCAAACTGGCGGGATGAGCAACCGCCGCTGGATCAACAACACGCAGCCCCAGACCCTCCAGATGGCGGTCATCCTGCTCTACCTCAACGCCGCGTTCATGGTGGTCTTCGGCCTGGTGGGCAAGGACTTCCCCCTGGGCCTGGCCCTGGTGGTCGGCCAGGCCGGCGGCGCCTACGGGACGGCCAACGAGCGCAAGTGGGGCTACGGCTTGGCCATCGTGATGGCCGTGCTCCCTCTCGTGTTCATCCTCACGGTCGGCGGGGTCGTGTTCGGCGGCACCCTGCTCGGGATCATGCTCCAGGTGGCGCTGGTGGCCCTGCTCGTGCATCCCCAGAGCCGGGAGTACCAGCGCATCTGGTTCAAGTAGCCGTCCGGAGTAGCCCGGCCGGGGACCGGCCCCTATGTTGGGCCGATGCCCACCACTGTCAGCGACCTCCCCGAGCTGAAGCGCCTCGTCGGCGAGCACCTCGGCCACAGCGAATGGCGCCAGGTGACCCAGGAGGCGGTCAACCTGTTCGCCGACGCGACCGGTGACCACCAGTGGATCCACGTCGACGTGGAGCGGGCCAAGTCCGGACCGTTCGGCGGTCCGATCGCCCACGGCTACTTCACCCTCTCCCTGGCCCCGGTGCTGCTCCCTGAGGTTCTGCAGGTCGGGGGGATCGCGATGGCGGTCAACTACGGGTGCAACAAGGTCCGCTTCCCGAGCCCGGTCCCGGTGGGCTCCCGGGTGCGCCTGGGCGCCACCCTCGCCGGGGTCGAGGACGTGGCCGGGGGCGCCCAGGTGACGGTGGACCTCAGCTTCGAGGTCGAGGGCCAGGAGAAGCCGGCGTGCGTGGCCCAGGTCGTCTACCGCTACCTCGTCTGACGGCACGGCCCGGGCCACTGCCGTCGGGCGGCGCTCGCCCCCCGACGGCGGAGCGCCGAGGGTGACGGACGGCCCCGACGACCTCGAGGCGACGGTCTCCCGCTGGGCCGCCGACGAGGAGGCCCGGGAGGTGGCGCGGATCCGGTCCGCCGCCCGCCGGCTGACCGAGGAGGCGGCCGAGGAGAGCGACCTGCCCGGGGTCCTGCGGCATCTCCGGGCGGATGGATGCCCCGTCCGGGTAACGACCGGCCCGGGACGGACCCACCGGGGCGTGGTCCGGGCCGTCGGCGATGACTACCTGGCCCTGGCCACCGAGCGGGCGTGGGGGCTGGTGGCGCTCCGGGCGGTGGCGGCGCTGCGGGTGGACGGGGCTGGGCCGGACGGGACTCGGGCCGCCGGGGCGATCGGCCCGGACTGGTCGGACGTCCCTCCCGCCCGGCTGATCGACGCCGTCGAGCGCCTGGCCGGCGAGGACCTTCCCGTCCGGGTGCACACCACCGGGGACACGGTCGGGACCGTCGGGGAGCTCAGCTCCGTGGGTGTCGATCACCTGCAGCTGGCGTGCGACCCCGATCCGCCCCTCCGGGCGGCCGGCACCCTCTACGTGCCGTTGGGCTCGCTGGCCGAGCTGTGGCTGCTCTTCAGGTCGGGGTAGAGGTGCTCGAGGCTGCCCGGGGCGATCCGCGAGGCCTCGATGAACCGCTCCACGTCGTCGGCCTTGAGGCGGATGACCCGGCCGAACCGGTAGGCCGGCACCATGCCCTCGTCGATGAACCGGTACAGCGTCCGCAGAGTTATCCCCAGCTCCTCGGCCGCTTCCCGGGTCCCTAACCATGTTGTGGACATCTCGGTCAACGCTAACCGGCATCCCATTGAATTTGGTGGATCGTCATTACGCGCTCCGCGTATCCGAACCCTCACTCAGAGGGTCAGCAAATGACCCGGCGGGGAACGGCCGTCCCGGCGTCTCCGGCCACCGTGGCGGTGGCCCGGGCGTGCACGGTCGTCGTCGAGCCGAACCCGGGCACGGCCCGGCCGAAGACCGGGCGGACGGTCCCGCTCAGGCTCACGCACACCTGGCGGCCCACGACCTGGACGACCGGTGCGCCGGTGAGGGTGACGCCCGACAGCCGGGCGTCCCCCACCGAGGCGAGAGCCACCCGGGTGGCGGCAGCGGGGTCGAGCACCACCCGGCCCGACGAGTAGTAGGGAGCATCGGCCACGGCCGAGGCGGCGTCGGTGGCCGCGACCGAGGCGGAGTTCTCCAGCTCGCGCTGGCCCAACCAGACCGACGCGCTGTCGACGACCAGGGCGCCCAGCACGAACAGCACGAGCACCGCCGCCGGCACCAGCATGAGGGCGCTGCCCCGCTGGCGGTCGTCAGCCCGCCGCACAGGAACCCGTCCCGGGAAGCCCGCTGCGGTAGGGATCGACCAACTCGCTCT
>DASUHN010000285.1 GCA_036273495.1 Acidimicrobiales bacterium
CACGTTGGTGACCACCCCGACGTCGGCGCCGGCCTCGGCCGCCGCCACCGCCATCGCGGTGCCGATGCCCCCGCCGCCGCCTCCCACCACGATGCAGGCGCGACCCGACAGATCGATGCTGATCGCCACTCCTAACCCCTACGGGCCAGCTCTTCGGGAAGGAACGGGGACCAACCCCTCTCGAGGTGGTTGCCCCCGTCGACGTCGATGATCACGCCGGTGATGGAGGCCGCCTCGTCGGAGAGAAGGAACACCACGGCGTTGGCGATGTCCTCGGCGTCGGTAAGGCGCCCGAGCACCAGGTTCCGCCCCGCCGCCGCCCCGTCGTCGGCCCCCCAGAGGTTGCGGGTGGCGGTGGTGCGGGTGAGGCCGGGGGCCACGGCGTTCACCCTGATGTTCCGGGGACCGAGGTCCCGGGCCAGGGTCCGGGTCATGGTCTCGAGGGCGGACTTGGCGGCGGCGTAGGAGAGCATGGCCGGCGTGGTCTTCTTGGGGGAGCCGCTCGAGATGTTCACGACCGCTCCCCCGCCGTCCGCGAGCCCCCGTCGGACCGCCTCCTGGATCAGGGCCAGCGTGGGCCAGGTGTTGAGCGAAACCGTGGCCAGCAGGGTCTCCCGGTCCAGCTTCTCCCACGGCCCGTTGTAGGGCGCGCCCCCCACCGTGTTGGCCAGCAGGTCGAGGCGCCCGAAGCTGTCGAGGGCGGCGTCGACCAGGCGGGCGGGCAGGTCGTCGCTCTCGGCGGAGCCGGCCACCGCCGCCACCGTCAGACCCTCGTCGCGCAACTCCTTCTCGGTCGCCGTCAGCTGGGCCTGATCGCGCCCGTTGATCACCACGGCCGCGCCCTCGCGCGCCAGGCGGCGCGCCGTCGAGCGCCCGATGCTGGGGTTGGCGGACGAACCGGTGACTATCGCCACCTTTCCCTCGAAACGGCGGCTGGCGGGAGCGGTGTCCATGCGGCGATCCTACGGTGGTGACCGGCGCACCGTTCGAGAGGGGATCGGTGTCGATCCGGCTCTATCCGCACAACGAGCTGGACGCGACGGCGATCCTGACCGAGCTGTGCGCCCAGGCCCGGATCGCTCTCGAGTCGGGCTTCGACGGGCTGATGACCAGCGAGCACCACGGCGGGGTGGGCGGCTATCTGCCCAACCCGCTGCAGGTGGCCGGGTTCGTGCTCGAGGAGACCCCGCACGGCTGGACGGCGCCGTGCCCCCTTCTCCTCCCGCTCCGGGCCACCGCCCTGGTGGCCGAGGAGATCGCCTGGCTGGCCGCCCGCCATCCCGGTCGGGTCGGGTTGGGCGTGGCGTCGGGTGCCATGGAGCTGGACTTCGCGGCCATGGGTCTCGACGTGGCCGACTCGGCCGCCGTCTTCCGGGCCGAGCTGGCGCGCGTCGTCGACATGCTCCGCGGCCGCGACCTGCACGGCCTGGACGCCGACCGCGCCCTGCAGGCCTGCGCCGCCAACCCGATCCCCGTGCTGAGCGCCGCGGTGTCCCCGACCGCCTCCCGCCGGGCGGCGCGCTGCGGCGCCGGCATCCTCCTCGAGGGCATGTCGGCGCCGGACCGGCTGAAGGAGCTGTGCGACGCCTACGACGACGCGGGCGGGACCATGCCCAAGGTGCTGATCCGGCGGGTGTGGCTGGGCACGCAGCAGTCCGACCTGGTGGCGAGCCAGCGCCGCTTCTACCAGGGCGCCCGGGCCGACTCCATCCCCGCCGACCAGACCGTGACCACGCCCGACGGGGCCGAGATGGCCGGGATCCTGGCCGACCTGCAGCGCTCGACCGGCGCCGACGCCCTGAACCTGCGCATCCACCTGCCCGGCATGGACCCCGCCGCCGTGCGGGACCAGATCGCCGGCCTGGCTTCCGACGTCGTCCCCCGTCTGCACGCCTGACCGCGTCCCCCGCAGAAGGCCGCGCCCCACCGGGCTACCGTGCGGTCCGTTCCCTAGGAGGTGGGTGCGGCATGGGTGACGTCGTCTTCGGGATGCAGCTGCCGGTGCAGGCCCAGTCCAAGCTGATGGCCCAGCCGTGGGAGGCCGACGCCGGGCCGGCGGAGCTGGCGGCGGTGGCGCGGGCGGCCGATGCCGGGGGCTTCGACTACATCAGCGTCTGTGACCACGTCGCCATCCCCCGCGACCTGGCGCCGCGCATGACCACCACGTGGTACGACACGGTGGCGACGCTGTCATGGCTGGCGGGAGTGACCGAGAACGTCCGGCTGGCGTCCACGGTCTACATCCTCGCCTACCGCCATCCCCTCCTCACCGCCAAGGCCTTCTCGACCCTCGACGCCCTCTCGGGGGGGCGGGCGGTCCTCGGGGTGGGCGCCGGCCACGCCGAAGGGGAGTTCGTGGCGCTGGACGTGGACTTCCACCGCCGGGGCCGCCTGACCGACGAGGCGATCGCGACCCTGCGCGCCGCCTTCGCCGACGAATGGGTCGGGGACGTGGGCCAGACGCCGCGCCCGGTGCAGCCCGCCGGCCCGCCGATCTGGGTGGGCGGCTCCAGCCCGGCGGCGCGCAGGCGGGCGGCCAACCTCGGGGACGGCTGGCTCCCCCAGGGGCCGCCCGAGGACGGGATGGCGGCGGCGGTGGAGGGCATCAACCGCCTGCGCCAGTCGGCCGGGCGCGCCGAGCTCCCCTTCGCCATGGGCGGAACGATGAGGATCTACGTCGGGGACCCGGGGTGGGACGTGGGGGCGTGGTGCGTGACCGGAAAGCCCGACGCGGTGGCCGAGGCGGTGGCAGCTGACGCCGCCGTCGGCGTCACCCATCTGCAGGTCAGCTTCCCGTCGCGCACGTGCGACGAGCTGCTCGATCAGATGGCGGCGTTCTCCGAAGAGGTGGCCCCGCTGGTGGGCAGCAGGGGCTGAAAGCCGAAGATCCGGGCGGCTGTCCCCCCGAAGAAGTCCCGGCGCCCCGCCGGCGGGAGGAGGCGGGCGGCCCGCCGGGCCAGGGTGAGCAGGGCGCCGTAGTCGTCCCCGGTCTGGGGGTAGTCGGAGCCCCACAGCAGGCGCCCGGGCCCGAAGACGTCGGCCAGCTCCGCCACCAGCTCGGCGGGATCCCCGGCCGCCGCCGCCTCCCCGAGGAGGTGCGAGCTCACCTTGAGCACCACCTGTTCGTGGTCGCGCACCGCCAGCAGGGTCGAGCCGGGCGCGAGGCGGGCGTCCGTGAGATCGGGGAAAGCGCAGTGGTCGAGGGCCACGACCAGCTCGGGGAACCCGGCCAGGACCCCGGCGAGGGCCGCCAGCTGGTGGGAGAAGACGGTGAGCACGACGACCAGACCGGCGTCCCGCGCCGCGCCGAACACCGCCCGCACGCGGGCGCCGGCGGCCGACCGGGGCGAAGCGACCGCTTCCGCCTCCGCCCACGCCGAGCCCGGCGCCACCGCGAACAGCCGGACCCCGCACACGCCGGGGCGGCCGGCCAGGGTGCCCACGTCGGCCGCCAGCTCGGATGCGCTCCGGCTCCCGTCATCGAGGTCCACCGCCACCACGGCCCGCAGGGCCGGTCCGCCGCCGCCCACCGCGTCCAGGAGGTAGCCGTTGTCGTAGCCGTAGGCGCCGACGGGCTGGACCAGCACGGCGGCGGCCACGCCATGGTCCGCCATGACGGCGCGGAAGGCGCCGGCATCCCGGTGGGGAGCATCCCACCACCTGCGGCCGACACCCGTGGGCCGCAGCGGCTGGCGTAGCGCGTCGACGACGTGCACGTGGGTGTCGACGATCGGTTCCGTTTCCCCGGTGGGTCCCCTACCCCCCGCCTCCTCCCGCTGCCGGGGCGCCGACCCCACCGCGGGCCGTCCCCGCTCGTGGGGTGCCACGGCTCAGCCGGCCAGGACCCGGCGGGCGGCGGTGACCATGGCGGTGGCGGCACCGGATGCGGCCCGCTCGCGCACGATCGACGGGTTGAACACCTCGGTGGCCACGAACGGGTCGGCCCCGATGCCGTCGAGTGCGGCCAGGAGGGCCGGGAAGTCCACCATCCCCTCCCCGGGCAGGAGCCGGCCGTTCATCGCCTCGTCCATCGGCTCCGGACCGGGCTGCGCCGCCGCGTCGCAGAGCTGCAGGTAGGCGATGCGGTCACCGGGTATGCCGGCGAGGACGTCGGGGCACGGCCCTCCCGGCTGGCGCTGCCAGTGCCAGGCGTCGACCACGATGCCGACGTCGGCGGACAGGGGCCCGACGAGGTCCCAGGCCGCCGCCAGCGACGGCAGCCCGCTCCACGGGAGGAACTCGACGCACACCCGCGCTCCCGCCGCCGCCGCCGACTCGGCCAGACGACCGAGCCCGGCGCGCGCCCGCCCCGGCTCGGGCGCGACGGCGTCGAGGACGACCGCCAGGATCAGCCCGGCCCGGTGCTCGGCGGCCTGGGCGCTGAGGATCCGCGCCTCGTCCGCTGCCGCCTCCTCGTCGGGACCGGACCACAACAGCGCTCCCTCGACGACGGCAACCGGGACGGCCAGCGCCCCGGGGTCCCCGAGGGCCGCCAGCTGGTGCGACCAGACCGACAGCCCCGTGCAGCCGGCCCCGACCGCCGCCTCCGCCGCCGCCCGGATGTCGGCGTCCGACGCCGTGAACGGCTCGGCCAGCAGGGCGGCGGTGCACATGCCCACGTCGGTCCCGGCCCTCATGGCGCCCTCCTCACGGATCGATGGGACGGTTGGTCCAGCCCCGGGCCGCGCGTGCCGACCGGTACCACCCGCCGCCGGCCAGTGTGCCCCCGTCGGTCGGGATGGTGTGCCCGGTCACGAACGACGACAGGTCCGACGCCAGGAAGAGCACGGCGCGCGCCTGCTCGTCGGGGTGTCCCATCCGCCCGACCGGGACCCACTGCGGCCACATGTGCTGCTGGTCGGCCGGGATCCACTCGGAGTAGGGGACCTGCAGGCTCTCGGTCACATCGGGCCCGATCCCGTTGACGCGCACGCCGTGGCCGCCGACCTGCACGGCCAGGCTGCGGGTGAAGTGCACCGCCGCCGCCTTGTAGGCGGCGTAGACGGGGTCGACCGGGTAGCCCCGCAGCCCCTCGACCGACGAGACGTTGACGATCGCTCCCCGGCCCGCCGCCGTCATGGCTGGCAGGAAGGCCCGGGTCACCAGCAGGATGTGCAGGAAGTTGATCCGGTGCAGGTCGTCCCAGTGCTCGGGGCCTCCTGCGGCGAAACCGCCGACGTTGCGGATCCAGTCACCGGCGTTGTTGACCAGCACGTCGAGGCCGCCCCCGCCGTCGAGGACGCTCCGGCGCAGGTCCTCGACCTGGGCGGCGTCGGTCACGTCACAGACCAGCGGCGTGGCGCCGTGACCGGCGGCGGTGATGGCGGCGGCAGTGTCGGCGGCGCGGCCGCGGTCCACGTCCACCACGAACACGTGGGCCCCGTGCCGGGCCAGCAACCGGGAGGTGGCGGCACCGATGCCCGCCCCGCCGCCGGTGACCACGGCCGTGCGCCCCTCGAGCAGGGCCCCGGGCCCGTCGACGGGCGCAGTCACATGGCGTTGCTCTCGTCCAACCCCATGGTGGAGGGAGCCTGGTCGAACTTACGGATCATCGCCTGCACGGAGTACGACGCCATCAGCCGTCCGTCCTGGCTGAACACCCGGCCGTCCCCCTGGGCCAGCCCGCCCCCGGCATGGATGGCGGGGTTGGCGTAGAGGAACCACTGGTCGAGGGGCGCCTCGTCGTGGAAGGCGATGGAGATCGACATGATCCCCGTCGACAGCGTGACGTGGGCGTCGGCCTCCCCGAACCCGGGATGGGGGAGCATGGCGGCGCCGATGGTCCAGTGCCCGGTGGCCTGGGCCAGCAGGGCGTCGCGCAGGTGCTGCTCACCGGGGTCGTCCCGGAACCGCATCCAGGCGTAGATCTCGGGCGGCCCGACCTTGTCCGGGTCCGGGGAGTAGGCGCCGTCGACGATGCGCAGGTCGCGCCCGGTCACGCGCATGTCATAGGGCTCGGCGTCCTCGGGTCCCGGCACCTTCGGCATCTCCTGCTGGCCCCGGATGACGTCGCGGGCCCCGGAGTCGGCGAGGAACAGGCCCGGGGCCCGCAGCACGCCGTCCTGGTAGGTGCGCACCTCGACCGTCGAGAACGTCCGGCCCCTCCTCAGCACCTCGACGTGGAACTCGAGCGGGGCGTCGAACGACGCCGACTTGGGATAGGTCATGAACGCCGAGGTGACCCGCTGGCCGGGGACGCTCTTGGACGCGGCGACGATGGCCTGGGCCAGCATCTGGCTGCCCTCGACCACGTTGCGGGGCGTGGGGTAGGCCGGGCCCGAGAAGCGCCCCTCCCCGCCCGGCTGCACGTCGACCAGTCGCAGGAGGTCGGCTGCGTCCCCCCACGCCGGGAAGCGGTGGACCGAGACGGCGCCGTCGGGCCAGTCGTCGACGAGCTCGACGCGGACCCGGTCCTCGTAGAAGCACAGGTGGTCCCGGATGGCCTCCGTCTCCGGCAGCGGGGTGGGGTAGGCCCAGACCACGTTCTCGAGGGGCGGGTCGGACGCGGTCAGCGTCCAGTACTCGGCCTCCCCCTTGAACGGGCAGATGGTGTGGTGGTCGGTGGCGCTGAACAGGTCCAGGCGCACGTCCGCCTTCGGGAAGTACATCCGCAGCAGGTGGTCCTGCTCGTCGACCACCAGGCACGAGTCGCTCTCGGCGAGCAGGACGTCACCGAGCCACGCCCGCACCCGGCGCCGCTGGGGAACCACGTCGATGCGGTAGTCCGGGCGGCGCAGCCACGCCGACTCGAATTCAGCCATTTCCCCTCCTCGCCGGCAGGCTACTGACGATCAGACGTCGGCGCCCGCCCCGAATACGGACCGGTGGACGTACTCGGAGAGGCCGTCGACCAGCTCCTCCTCGGACAGGATCAGCTCGCCGCGCAGCACCGAGCGGTTCGAACCCTCGATCAGGGCGTAGATGCACAGGGCGGCGATCATCGGGTCGAACCCGCTGGCGCCGGCGGCCCGGATGCGGTCGGCCCACGCCGCCAGGGCCCGGCCCTGGTCGCGCAGCGCCGCCCGTCCGGCCCGGCTGTCCTCCTCGTCGCTCAGCGCCTCGGTCAGCGCCTGGAACACGGCGCCGTGGCGCTGGAGGGCGGCGCACACGCCGGTGATCCACTCGCGGATGGCGGAGAACCCGGCCGCACCAGGCTCGAGGGGCGGCATGGCCTCGGCCACGGCGCGGAACTCGGCGCCCACGTCCTCGTACACCGCGGCGAGCAGGTCGTCCTTGTCGGAGAAGTACACGTACACGGTCCCGTGGGCCGTGCCGGCCCGCTTGGCGATCCGCGCCATGCGCGCCCCGTGCCACCCGTAGGCGGCAAACTCGGTCACCGCCGCGTCCAGCAGCTTGGCCAGCGTGCGCCGGCCGTGGGCCCGGGTGGACCGGGAGTCGAGGGTCCGCGCCCAGGGCTCCCCGGTGGGCTCGCCTGCGCTCAGCTGGTGATCCCGAAGCGCTCCAGCCCGAAGGCCTTGATGGCGTTGCCCCGGGCCAGTTTGTAGATCTCCCCGTCGGACAGGCCGGCCTCCGAGGAGATCTTCTGGAGGGTCTCCCGGGAGTGGGGGAAGGTGGAGTCCGCGTGCGGGTAGTCGACCTCGAAGCAGATCTGGTCCATGCCCACCACGTCCCGGTTCCGGAGCCCGGTGGCGTCGTCGAAGATGCAGCCGTAGACCCGGCCGGGGATGTAGGACGACGGCGGGTTGGGCAGCCACGTGCCGAAGCTGTTGTTGGAGCGCTCCTCCCACAGCTTGTCGGCCCGCTCGAGGATGTAGGGCATCCAGCCCACCTGGCCCTCGGAGTAGGCGATGGTCAGGTCGGGGAAGCGCTCCAGGGTGCCGGAGAACAGGTAGTCGCACAGCGACCCCATGGCGTTTTGGAACGTAAGGGTCGAAGAGATGATGAACGGCGCATCGGGGGCGGTCGACGGCATCTTGGACGACGAGCCGATGTGCATGCAGACCACCGTCTCGGTCTCCGAGCAGGCCTGGAAGAACGGGTCCCAGAACCGGGCCTTGTCGTGGATCGAGGGCAGGCCCAGGGGATGGGGGTTCTCGGGGAAGGTCACGGCGTGGGAGCCCTTGGCGGCGCAGCGGCGGATCTCGGCCGCCGCGGCCTCGGGATCCCACAGCGGCACCATGGTGAGGGGGATCAGGCGCCCCGTGGCGTCGCCGGCGCACCACTCGTCGATCATCCAGTCGTTGTAGGCGGTCACGCAGTGACCGGCCAGCTCGTGATCGGCGCGCTCGTAGAAGGCCTGGCCGCAGAAGCGGGGCAGGGTGTTGGGGAAGCACACCGCGGCGTCGGTGTGGTTGGCGGCCATGTCGGCGAGGCGCTCGGCCTGGAGCCACGCCCCGGGGCGGATCTGGTCGAAGGTGGTCACCGAGAAGCCGAGCTCGTCGAAGCCCACCGCGGCCGACAGCATCATGAACGGGCTGACCAGGTCGTCGTAGTGCCACACGTCGCACCAGTCCCCGGCGTCGTCCTCCACCCAGCCCACCGCCCCGGAGCCCCCGGCCCCGTCGCCCACGAAGCGGATCTTCTGGCGCACTATGCGGGGGGCCCGGTCGGAGAACCGGGCCG
>DASUHN010000286.1 GCA_036273495.1 Acidimicrobiales bacterium
GTCCAGGCCGGGAGAGCCGGCGGGGGCGTCGGCGACGTCCTGGTCGAACAGCGCCGGGCCGCCTCTCCGCCGGCGCAGCCAGTCGGTCCACCGCCCTTCCGCCACCACCGCCTCCGGCGCCGGCTCCGCCTCCCCCGCCGCCACTGCCACCCTCCCCCCGCGGTACACCCAGGCGTCGGTGCCCTGGGCCACCCCCATCGTCCACAGAACGCCTGCCGCGGCGGGAACGGCGGCCGCTCCCAGGGCCGTCCGCCCGAGGGTGCGGCCCAGCGTCGCCTCGCCCGGCGCTCCCGCCGGCGAGTCGGCAAGGTCCTGGTCGAACAGCGCCGGGCTGCCCTTCCTCCTGCGCAGCCATGCTGGCCATCGGGCCGCGACCGGTTCGGCCCGGTCCGGGTGCGCCTCCCGGACCGCCACCCGGCGCCGCCACGCCGCCAGCCCGACGGCCAGCAGAGCCCCGGCCATGATGACGTGGGACCGGGTGTCGGTCCCGTAGTAGACCCGGCTGGGGTCGGTGTCGGGCCGGTACACCACGGCCATGGCCGTGGCCGAGGCCACCAGGCCGGCGGCGGCCAGCAGGGCCAGGCGCCCCAGGGCCCGGCGGCCCCGCAGGACGGCCAGCACGAGGAGGGGCCACACCAGGTAGAACTGCTCCTCGATGGCCAGCGACCAGGTGTGGGCCAGCGGAGAGGGGTCCCCGGTCCGGGCGAAGTAGCTCGACTGGCTGGCGATGAAATGCCAGTTGGCGAAGTACGCGAGGGTGGCGAACACGTCGTGGCGGATCCCGGCCAGGGCCTCGGGTGAGGCGATCAGCCAGGCATAGACCGCCGCCCCCCCCACCAGCACCAGGAGGCCCGGCAGGAGCCGCCGGGCCCGCCGCACCCAGAACCCGCCCAGGCCGATGCCGCCGGTGCGGCCCCACTCGTCGATGAGGAGCGAGGTGATGAGGAACCCGGACAGGACGAAGAAGATGTCGACGCCCAGGAATCCCCCGGGCGCCCAGCTCACCCCCCCGTGGAACAGGAGGACCGAGAGCACCGCCACCCCTCGGATACCGTCCAGGCCCGGGAGGTGCCCGAGGCGGGCGGCGCCCGCCCCCGGAAGGCGGCCCGGTTCAGAGGTGGCCGCCGCCGTTCCCACGAATCAATCCCCCGTCCGGACCGCACCATCCCCCACTCAGGGGTGTGCGAGATAAGACGATACTTACTGTGAAATGGCGATCGACACCTTCGTGCCGGTTCTGCGGCGGGCGGGGAACCGGCTGGCGGTGATCCCCAGGGCCAGGAGGGGCCGGCGCGCCGCGTGGCTGACCATGGCCACCGTGGCCCTGGCGGGCTGCGGGGTGGCCGCTGCCGCCGACTCCATGGGCGGGGGGCCGCTGACCCCCGCCGGGCCGGTCGCGGCCGCGGTCCGCGCGCCGGCGGTGGTGACCGCCCCGCCCGTCCTCCCCAGGCCGGTGCCTGCCGCGCCCGTCCCGGCGCCGCCGCCTCCCGCTCCGGGCCTCGGCGGTCTCCTGTCCCGGCTCCTCTACGCGCCGCCTCCCCCGCATCCGCCCCCGCCTCCCCGTCACTACCAGCCGGGCCGGCCGGTTCGGATCATGTTCATCGGCGATTCCGTGGCACAGACGACGGCGGCCGGGCTCGGTCCCCTGGCTTCACAGTACGGGGGCGCCATCGCCAACGAGGGGATCATGGGCTGCGGGGTGGTGACAGCCAGTCCCTACGTGTACTTCGGCCAGCAGGCCAACCTGCTCCCCCAGTGTCGGACCTGGGCCGCCACCTGGCAGGCGGCGGTCGTTCGAGACAGCCCCGACGTGGTGGCCATCCTGGTCGGGCGGTGGGAGCTCATGGACCGCTTCTACCAGGGCCGGTGGACCCACCTGGGGGACCCCGCCTTCGACGCCTACGTCGAGTCCCAGCTCGAGCACGGGATCGCCATCGCCACCTCCCGGGGGGCCAAGGTGGCCCTGCTCACCGTGCCCTACTACCTGCGGGGCCACACCCCGGCGGGGGGACTGTTCCCGGAGGACGACCCGGCCCGGGTCGACCACGAGAACGCCTTGTTCCGCCGGGTGGCCGCCCGCTATCCGGGGCTGGTCAGCGTGATCAACTTCGGGGCCTTCCTGTCCCCCGGCGGCCACTTCTCGATGGTCGTGGACGGAGTGCAGGTGCGCAGCGACGGGGTCCACATCACGCCCCAGACGGGCCCGTGGCTGGCGCCTCGGATCATGCCCCAGCTCGTGGACATCGGCCGGACCGCCTGACCACCCGATGAGATGGGTGGCCCGGCGGTCCGGCACTGGCTCCTAGCCCTTCCGGGACCGGCCGAACCGCCGGCGCCGGGACCTTCCGATCATCGCCGACCCGGCGGCGACCAACAGCAGCCCGGCCTCGGTCATCGTCCTCGTCGCGTCACCCGTGAAGGCCAGAAGGCCGGGGGCGGCCTGGGCCGTCGGGGCGGGCGGGAGGGCGCTCGCGGGCGGGGTCAGGGTTTCGCCCAGGACCTGGGTCGGCACCGTGGGCGGCGTGCTGGGAGGCACCGGCGCCGGCGGGTTGACCGGGGGTGCCGTGGGGGGGGTCACGGGCGGCGTCACCGGCGGGGTGACGGGCGGCGTAACCGGCGGCGTGTTGGGCACCGTCACCACGAAGCTCCACGACGCCACGCCGCAGTCACCGCCGGCCTTGTTCTGGTCCCCGTCCCACGCCTTGATGGTGGCGGTGTAGCTGCCACCGGGAAGGGTGCTCGGCAGGGTGGCCGTCAGGTGGACGGTCTTGGCGGGCGTGAACGGGTCGAGCTGCACCTGGACGGGTGTGGTCCCGTTGAGCAGGGTGATCGAGGGCTCGAAGCCGGGATTGGTGTTGAGGACCGACTCGTCCGAGTAGGTGACCGCCAGCGTGGACCCGGGGCCCACACCTGACGCCGGGCTCGGCGTGCCCATGAAGCTGTCCTCGCTGCACCCGCTGGCGCTGGTCGGCTTGCCCTTGGGGGCCTTGGCCGGTGTCTTGGCCGCCTTGGCGGGCGGGGGCGTCTTCGGTGCCTTGGCGGGGGGAGCGGTCTTCGGCGCCTTGGCCGGCGCGCCCTTCGGGGCCGCCGCCGTGCTGGCGTTCCCGGCCGCCGGAGCAGCCGGACCCCCGGCGTGACCCGCGTTCGCCGCCGGCGAGTTCCCCGCACCGCCGGGCTTGGCGTCATGGGCGGGCTTGGGCGGCTTGGGGGCGGCCGGCTTGGCGCCCTTGTCATCCTTGGCGACACTGGCGTCGGCAGGGGTGGCGGTGCCCGGCCCGGACTGGACCGCCGAGCTGGTCTGGCCGGTCGGCGAACCCTGCGACCCGCCAGCCGAGCCGTGACCGCCGGCGGGGGTGCCGGGGTTCGCCTTCGGGTTGGAGGGGGGGGCATGGGTCGGCGGCGCCGGATGGGCGGGGTGGCTGTCGGCGGCCAGCGCCGGGCTGGCCGACATGAGAACGCCGACGCTGAGGCCGGCGGCGGCCAGTCCGCTCGCCGCCACGGCGGGCAGCCGCCGCCGGGAAACGCTGCCGCGCTTGGTCAAGGGTCCAAACATGTGGTGTCCACTCCTCGGAGTTCGGTCCCGCCGGTCAGTCGCCCCGGACGGGTGGTGTGTTGGTGGGAGCGTTCCCGCTCGTTGCCACGGACGGTGGCAGAGGGCGCGCGCCATGGCAAGGACTTTCGCTAAAGCTTGGGCGCCGAAGTGCCGAAATCAGCCTTCCGGCCGATCCGGACCTCCGACCGGGGGTACGGAGCTCAGCTCCCGATCGGCACCAGCTCGGTCGGCTCTATGCCGAGATAGCGCTCGAGGGCGCGGTGGGCGTTGATGATCCGGCACTCCTCCGCCCCCACGGCCAGGTGGGTGAGCCCGGGCTGGTGCAGCCCCCGCTGGGCCGTCCGCAGGATCCCGACGTCCTGGCCGATGACCAGGCCCAGATTGGCGTCGTCCCCGACCTCCAGCTCGACCGGTCGGGCCGGGCCGGCCCCAGGCGGACGGCGGTAGAAGAGGAACATGACCAGCTCGGCCCGGTCGG
>DASUHN010000287.1 GCA_036273495.1 Acidimicrobiales bacterium
ACTGGTGGGCCCGCCGACCGAGCGCGCAGAACCCGTTGCCCACGCGGTCGAGCGTACCGTGGACTGGCGTGGCCGATAACGCCCCTTCCGCTCCGCCCGACCTCGATCTGGGGTCAGCCGCGATGCAGTCCGCCCCCCACGCGGTGCTGGCCGATCTCCGCAGATCCGCCGGCCCCGTCCTCTGGTCGGGGCGGCACAGGGCCTGGCTGGTGCTGGGCCACGAAGCGGCGGCGGCCGCGTTCAAGGACGACCGGCTCTCTTCCGACCGGATGGAAGCCTTCGGCCGGGTGTCGGCGGCGGGGGCCCGCGCCATGGAGTCCTACCTGACAGGCCTGCTCGAGCATTACCGGCGCCACCCCGACGACAACCTCCTGTCGGCCCTCGGTCCGCTCGCGGGCTCCACGTCCGGGCTGTCCGATCGCGAGGTGGCGGGAGGCGCCATGCTCCTGCTGTTCGCGGGCCACGAGACGACGACGACGCTGATCGCCAACTCGGTATGGTGCCTTCTCGGCCATCCGGACCAGTTGCGCCGGGTGGGCTCCGATCCCGCCCTGTGGTCGTCGGCCATCGACGAGCTGTTGCGCTACGAGGCGCCCTCCAAGGTCATGGTGCGCAAGGTCGGGGCGCCCACCGAGCTGGCAGGCCGGCGACTGACGCCTGGCCAGACCGTATTCGTGGTGATTGCCGCCGCCAACCGGGACGATGCCGTCTTCCCCGACCCGGACGATCTCGACCTCGGCCGCCATCCCAATCCCCATCTCGCCTTCGGATGGGGCCGCCATCACTGCCTGGGAGCGGCGTTGGCGAGGCTCGAGGCCCGGGTGTGCCTGTCGTCCCTCTTTGCCCGCTTTCCCCGTCTGAATACGACGTGTGACGCGCCGGACTGGGCCGGCGGAATCATCGGGCGGGCGGTGAGAGCGGTCCCGGTGTCCACCGCCTGAACAGGGATCGACCTGGCATTTGATCCGTTTCGACCGAATCAGGTCGGCAGTCGACCGGTCACAGGCCCGGCACCTCACATCTGAGGGTCAGCTCACAGGGGCTCGCCGGAGTCGATCTCGGTCAGGGTCAGCCTCGGGCCCTCCGACGTCGACTCGACGTCGAGGGCCACGGACGCCAGGACCTCGGCCACCTCGGTGCCCACGAAGACGGGAAGACCGTCGGCCTCGGTGATCTGGTCGTCCTCGGCGGGAACCTCGGTGAAGGTCAGGCCCAGAGCCACTTCCCCCCCGGGCCGGGGTTCACCGAACACCCGCAGCCCCGCGCTCTCGGGAAGGCTGCGCTCTCGGCGCACCTCCATCAGTTGCGTAGCAGCGGCGTGGGTCACCTGGAACATGGAGGTTCCTCCGATCGCTAGAGATCTCCCCTACCCGGTCGGACCGGCCCCGACCCTCATCCGTCTGCCGGCGGGGTCAGCCCGCCCCGAGGCGGACAGGAAGCGCACGCGGACCTCTGACCTGGCCCTTGGACCATGTCACCGCGGCGGGGTCGGCCAAGCTGAACTCCGGAAACGCCTCCAACCACACCTCCAACGCCACGCGCAGCTCCATCCGGGCCAGGTGCGAGCCCACACAGCGGTGGATGCCGAGCCCGAAGGTCACGTGTCGATTGAGCTCCCGGTCGAGGACGACCTCGTCGGCCCGCTCGAAGACGTCGGGGTCGCGGTTGGCTGCCGGGAAGGGCAGCAGCACCCAGTCCTCCTTCTTCATCGCACAGCCGTTCCAGTCCATGTCCTCGCGGACCAAACGGGCCATGGTGACCGGGGCGTAGGCCCGGAGCAGCTCCTCGACGGCCGTGGCCATGAGGGACGGCTCGGCCGCCAGGCGGGCGCGGTCGTCGGGATGCCCGGCCAGGTGCCACAAGGACGCGCCGATCGCGCTCCAGGTGGTGTCGATCCCCGCCAGAAGCAGGAGCGCCATGGTCCCGAGCACCGGCGGCAGGAACCCTTGCTCGGTCTGCTCCGCGTCCTGGGCCACCACGGCCCGCGCCTCCTGGGCGGCCTCCACCCCGAGCTCGTCGACGAGGCTGAGGCCGGAGCGCTCGAACGCCCCGACCAGCGACTCGGGGTCCTCCTCCAGATTGATCAGGTAGGAGGTCAGGTCGTCCCGCGGGTCGGCCATGTGGTCGTCGACGCGGGCCTGCAGGTAACCGAACAGCTCGGCCAGGTCGTCCAGCCGCTCCTCCATCGGCGTGGTGACTCCCTCCAGGAAGTTGTGGACGAAGTGGCGGAAGGTGTCGGCGTCTTCGAGGGGGAAGCCCAGCATGTCGGCGATCACCCGCACCGGAATGTGCTGGGCGTATTCCTGTGCGGCATCGACCACATCGCGACCCCGGAGCGCGTCGACCAGGTCCTGGCAATAGCTCCGGGTGGCGGGCTCGATCCTGGCGATCTCCTTCGGGGAGAACGGCGGGAGCAGCTTGCGGCGGGCGGCGTGGTGGGCAGGCGGATCCGACGAGATCGGGGGCACCGGGCCGGCCGGGGCCAGGAACTCGGGGGGACGGGTCTCGCCCACCACCACGAAGCGGGAGGTGAAGCGGTCCGTGTCGTGGGCGATGCTCGAGATGTCAGCATGACGAGTCGGCAGCCACACCCCTCCGAAGCGCTCGCTGTGGGCTACCGGACAACTTCGACGTAGGTCAGCCCAGATGGGATAAGGGTCCTCGCTCCATGCGGCATCGGTGTGGTCGAAATCCGTGCACCATTCCGTCACCGGGACCAGCTCCGCCATGGAGTCCTCCCTTTGTCCTCACCAGATCGGACACTAGCCAAGCGCCCTCATCGCCTCGACCAGAAGATGTTCGACCCGATCGTTCATGCCGTCGACGTCGACGTCGGCACGGCGGCCGGCCTGGATCGGGATCGTGGCGCGCATGTGTCCGTCGCCATACCGCGAGATCTCGTAGATGTCCCACCATCCGTCGATGCTCCGGCCCGCTTCGGCCTGGTAGGCCCGGGCGAAGTCGGCGGCCCACTCGGCGGAGAACAGGACCGCCAGATTGAGCCGGCAGTGGCCGACGTCTCGGTCGGGATGGCCCGTCCCCCCGATGGACCAGTCCAGGATCCCGCTGAGCCTGCCCCGGCGCCAGAGCAGGTTGAAGTGTTGGTAGTCCCCGTGGATGAACCTCTCCCCCGAGGGGGCGGGAGTGGCGAGGATGCCGTCAGCGCGCTCCCAGACCTCGGGGCGCGACGACCAGGTCGGCATCTCGACCTCGGGGGTGGGCGTCCAGGGATCCGAGGCCGGGGCATCCAGGCCCAGGTCATGAATGCTCGCCAGCGTCATTGCCATCTGGCCGATCCAACTGGACGGATCCCGGGGAGCAAGGTCGACCCGGCCCGGGACCTGGGTCATGAGTAGGGCGGGGCACCCGTCGGTCTCCTCGGGCCGGGAGACGGCCACGAGGGATGGCACCGGCAGTTTCACGTCTTCGAGGCAGCCGAGGATCCGAGCCTCGCGCTCGATCATGGAGGTGGTCTCACTTCGGGGCATCTGAGGCCAGCGCTTGAGCACCAGCCCGTGAGTTCGGCCCTCGCGGTCCATCACGCCGAGAAGATGAACCGACGACGTGATTCCCCCCACCAGCCGACGGCAACGCGTGAGGTGAGCGTCGGATCCGACCATGCCCACCGCCCAGGCCAGTGTCGCAGGCGGAGGAGAGCGGCGCAGTGAGTCCATCGCGGGAGCCACCAGATGAACATATCCAGCAAAACGACCGTTGACGACAACGTGAGGGTGACATACCGTCCTCGGCGACCGGCGATGTCGTTGTAGTCCGCGTCGCCGGCTCGACTTGGAGGCGCGGGTGGATTTCGACATCTTCTCGGAGCAGCAAATGGCGAAGCCGTGGCCACCGGGCCACGAGGCCCTCGTATTCCGCAACACCATCGAGCAGGCCAAGTTGGCCGATCAACTGGGTTACAAATGTTGGTGGACCGTGGAGCACCACGCCGCCCCGGAGTTCTCCTACAGCTCGGCGCCGGAACTGACCCTCACGGCCATCGCGCTCAACACCGAGAACATCCACGTGGGGCACTCGGGGGTCCTGAGCCCGGTCAACATCAACCACCCGTTTCGGATAGCGGAACGAACGGCAGTCCTCGACATTCTGAGCGGCGGCCGGCTCGAGGTCGGGTTGGCCCGCTCGGGCGGTACCGAGTGGGAGACCTTTGATGTCGACGGGGACACCACGACGGATCAGATGCGAGAGCTTTTCAGCATGCTCCCTCGATACTGGACCGAAGACTCGGTCAAATGGTCGGGAACCTACATAGACCTTCCGGAACGGACACTGGCCCCGAAGCCCATCCAGAAGCCACACCCCCGCCTGTGGCAGACATGTTCGAGCCCGGACGCGTTCTACATGGCCGGCACGCTGGGCGTCGGAGTCCTGGGGACGACCTTGCTGTCATCGCTCGACTCCATGAAATTCTGTCTGCAGCGTTACGACGAAGGGCGCCAGCACCTTGCTCCGATCAGCCAGATCGACAACAACCAGCGGGCGGTGTTCACCTTCCTGCACTGCGCCGAGTCCCGGGAGCAGGCCATCGCCAGCCGGGCGGCCGAGTGCGCGATGTGGTACGTCAATGCCGCCCCGAAGGTCTTCTGTGTCCCGCGCTCGGTCTGGACCAACGTCATCAGGGGCGCCCCGCCCGACACCAGGGCCATCAAGGCAGCCAAACCCGATGAGGTCATGGTCGACCTGGATCCCGACGACCCCGTCCCGCTCATCCGCCTGATGAACCGCCAGGTGCTCGGGATGGAGGTCGACCCGGTCGAGGCGTATGAGGTGATGGAGTCGGTCGAGTCCGTGGTCATCGGGGACATCGATACGTGCCTGCGCAAGTTGAGAGGATTCGCGGACATCGGGGTGGAGCGCCTCATGTCGCTGCATCAGTTCGGCTTCATGGCTCATGAAGACGCCATGCGCAGCATGCGTCTCACCGGCGAGCACCTGATCCCGGCCCTGGCCTGAAGGCGGGACGACTGAGGGATGGTCAATCGGGTCGAAGGGCTGGACATGGAGGCCGTGTTCGAGAAGGTCAAGAACTGGGGCCGGTGGGGTGAGGATGATCAACGGGGCGCGCTCAACCTGATCACCGAGAAGCAGGTGTTGCGGGCGGCCGGGCTCGTGCGCGACGGCACCGTGGTCAGCTGCGCCCTGGAATTGCCGGTCGTTCCATCGATCGACAACCCCACGCCTGCCCAGCACATGATGCTCATAGCCGGCGACAGCCTCGATGCCACCGGGTACCGCGGCCTCCAGACGGCAATCGACTACGTCGGTGTGGCCTTCCACGGTATGGCGGTGAGCCACATGGACGCCTTGTGCCATGTGTTCGTCGACGGACAGATGTACAACGGCCGACCGGCCACCGCGGTGAAGAGCATCGGCGCCAGCGCCAACTCGATCGAAGCGGCCTTCAATGGGGTCGCGGGTCGGGGCGTGCTCCTGGACGTTCCGCTCCTCAGGGGGGTCGATTGGCTGGAGCCGACCGACCTGGTGACTCCCGACGACCTCGACTCCGCCGAACGAGCCGCCAATGTCACGATTGAGCCGGGTGACATAGTCCTGGTGCGCACGGGCCGGGATGCCCGACGGGACGCCCTGGGTCCGTGGGATCCGCTGAGCGGCTTGGCCGGCCTCGATCCGCGGTGTGTGGAATGGATCCGTGACCGCGACATCGCCGTGCTCGGAAGTGACGGGATATCGGATCCTCTCCCCAACAACGACTCCGACTGGCCGATCCCCGTACACATGTGCTGCCTCGTCGGGATGGGAGTCCATCTGCTCGACAATCTGCAGTTGAGCAGGCTGTCCGCCGCCTGCCGCAGGTTGGGACGGGCCGAGTTCCTCTTCAGCGTGACCCCTCTCCGGATCACGGGTGCCACCGGCTCCCCGGTCAACCCGGTGGCGATCCTGTAGGTGAGATACGGCACCGTGTGGCCATGACCAACCGCATTCACATCTCGTTGGAAGGAGGACCGGTGGCTGATGGATGGTCGGTCAGCTCGCTGTCCCACTTCACCCTGGCGGTCCGGAACCTCGAACGCTCGATCGAGTTCTACGAGAAGGTCGGGTTCCAGATGATCGACGACCGCCGCGACGCGATCTGGCCCCCGTCGGTGGCCGAGAACTTCGGGATGAGAGTGGCCTCCGGAAGAGGGGTGCTGATGGCGATCAACCCCGATGGGGTCCATACCCGCCTGGACCTCATCGAGTGGCTGGAACCGAAGCTGCCCGAGGCCTCTGCCCCGGTCGAGGAACGGGTGCCCCAACTGATCGCTCTGCTCACCGTTAATGCCGCCGCGGCAGCCAGGGACCTGGCCCGGCGCGGTGTCGAGTTCATCGTGGTCAGGGACGACGACGAACACAAGAGGATCGGCATCAAGGCCGTCGCTCTGTGTCGGGACCCCGACGACAACCTGCTGGAGCTGATCGAGTACATGCCCGGCCTGCGCAACAGCCGGCCGAACGAGGTCCTGCCCCGCCGGGCGTGACCGGGGGCTGATGGCCGGAGGTCCGGGCCGGGTGGCCCGGGGCGGTCTCCCGCCGAGCGGCTAGGCCGGGCGGCCGGCTACGCACCAGGGGTTGGCGGGCACCCCTTGACATGGGTTCGGCATGGTGGCGAGGCCGGCCGGGAGTGGATGCATGACCACGGTCGTACGGCGCGGGTAGTTGGCGCCGGGCGGGCACAGCGTCCCCCCGGACACCGGGCCGATCGAGACCGATCCGGAGTCACACGCCACCTCGTCGATGAAGGGCGCGTTCAGGTCGGGCGGCACTGCTCGGCCGGTGCAGGCGGGGTAGAGGGTCTCGAGGGCGGCGGGGCTAGTGGTCGGCGGCCCGCCGCCGGACTCCCTGTTGCCGCTGAAGCAGTCGGTCGGGCCGGGCTCCAGGTTGGCGGCAGCGATGTCCCCGTTGGTGGGGTTGCCGAAGAAACCGTTGTGCTCGTAGATGTTGCCGGTTACGGCATCGCCGTACTCGTCGAAGATGCAGGCGGCGGGAGTGGACGTTCCGCCCGTACAGGGCGGCCCGCTGTCGGGATACGGGACGAGGATCGTGCCCCAGGCCCCGTTGTTCTGGAAGACGTTGTCCGAAACGGTGTCGTTCCGTGCTCCCGACAGCGAGATCCCCGTTCCCACCGGACCGGCGGCAGCCGAACCGAGGGCAGGGACGTCCGGATTGTTGTTGTCGTGGACCCAGTTGTGGGTGAACACCCAGCAGGAGTGGGTGTGGGTCACGGGACTGATGCCGCCGTTGGGGCAGGCGCCGTCCTGGGGCGGCGGATTGTCGCCATTCTGACTGTTGGTGTCGAACCCGTCCTCGTTGTGGTCGAACTGGGAGTTTTCGACCACGAGCTGGCCGCCGGAGTTCGAACCGGAGTAGCCGAGAGCGTTGTACTCGGCCCAGGCGTGGTTGACCGTCTGGTCACAGACGCTCTGGCAGGCGCCGATGTAGTAGCCGGAGTCGTTGAAGTTGCTTGCGTAGGTCTGGTCCCAGGTCCCACCGCTCCAGTTGCTGGAGAAGATCCCGTACTGCGCGGCCGTGGTCTCCCCGCCGTAGTAGGTGCTGGTCGCGGTCAGGTAGTCACCGCCGTATCCCCAGCCCCCGATCTTGGCGCTGTCGGCGCCGCCGTTCCACCAGATCTCGTTGCCGGTGTCGCCGGTGCCCGCCAGGAAGTTGCAGACGGTGAGGTTCTGGACCCAGACCTTGTCGGCCTTCCACACCATGATCCCGTTCAGCGGTCCGTTCTGGTCCCCGGCACGATTGCTGCACGAGGGCCCCGACTTGGTGCCGTCGATGATCACGCTGTTGCGGTCCATCCCTCTTATCCACAGGTCCGGCGTCTGCACCAGCACGCCGGCCGGGGAGCCGGGCGCCTCGGCGGGAGCCTCCGCCCCGTTGGTCTTGTAGTCACCCGGTGCCACCAGGATCCAGTCCCCCGGTGTGGCCGCGGCTATGGCGGCCTGTACGGTGCGGTACTGGCCCGGGATCCCCTCGTAGGTTCCGACGAGGAGCACCCGGTGATGGCTAGCCGTCGACGGTGTTGCCGCGTAGGTCGCGCCAGCGGTCGCCAGGCTGATCAGTGCCGACCACAAAGCCGTCCGGCGGAGCTTCCTCAACTTGTTCCTCCTCACTCGGGCCTCACCGGGTCGTCCGTCCCGACCGTTCCGTGCCGGCGCTTTGACCGCCTGGTCAGCCGACGGGCGGACTCGAACTGTGATCCCAACAGTCCGACGAGAAGGACGAGCGGCAGCAGGTACCAGAACGGGGTGTCACCGTGATGGCGACTGGCCAACACGGCGGGGCGTTGGTGGGTACCGGCCCTACCGGGCGACGGAGCGGCAGGCTCGGGACCCTTGGTGGTCCGCGGGCTATTGACCGGGTCGGGGGCGGGCCGGGCACCCGGGGACCGGGCCAGCGAGGCCGACGTCCCATGAGGCGAGGTGAGGTCGCGGTAGGCCTGATAGGTGCGGCACGGCTCGTTGCGGAGGCCCGGGCACGGAGGCAGGGGCGTGGCCACCCTCACTCTGGGCACCACCGGGAGAACCAGGCTCGACGGCATCTGCCTCGAGGAGGCGATCGAGACCGTGGCCGTCCCGGGGGGAACCGTCTCGCTGAAGGACCACACCGGCTGGGCGCCGTTCGGGGCGGAGACGGTCACACGGATCCGGGAGCCCGCACGGTACACGTGGCCCTCGTAGTAGAGAGGTATGGCGACCTCGACGAACCGGTCCGGGGGCATCGGCCGGGCGTCGGAGGCCAACATGCTCGGCTCGGGCTCGAGGACGGTGCTCGGCTGGTGGATCGGGTTGTCGGTACCGGTGGACAGGCTGCGCTCACTGGCCCGCGCCCAGCCGTTCTGGACGAACGTCTCGTATCCGTCGGGTCGCACCTCGCTGACCGTGGCCTGCAGGTCGACGTCGGGCGTCGACGATCTGACCCAGACCCGCACCGCTCCGGCTCCGACCACGGTGGCGTCGGCCTTCAGCGGTGGCGAGACGTAGGAGACGGCGGTTCCGGGCGGGTTCTGCCGCCAGTTCCAGGTCCACGCCGACGCGTTAGACCAGAGGCCTCCGCCTCCTGTGTTACCCGGGTAGTCGGTCAGCGGAAGGGCCGACGGGTTCGAGGTGTACCAGTTGACCCCGGGATGGTCGGTTGGTTGGTCGTTCAGCGTTCCGTCTGACCGGAGGTACCAGAAGCGGGCGGTCGTTCCGGGGATCGGGAAGCTGGAGAAGGACTGCTCGAACCCCGGGTAGGGATCGCCCGCGGTGGTGGTGCCCGTCGGAGAGGTGCCGGCGCCGTTGTCGAACAGGATGCGGACTTCGGGCAGCGCCTCGAAGGCGGCCAGCGCGGACTGGTAGGTCGGCTGGAGCTGGACCGGGTCCGGTGGCAGGGTCTCCACGTCGCTGACGCCCAGCGCCGCCTGATAAACGATGGGGGCTGTCGCCCGGACGATGGCCTGGTTGACGATCGGCGCCTGGTGGGCGACGAACAGCTCGAGGAAGTCGTACAGGCGGTCGTAGGTGTAGGGATCGAGTGAATCGACGTGGGCGCCGTTCGTGAAGGTGAACCACTTCTGCTTCGTTCCGCTGAAGTGCTCGACGAGGTCGGGGCAGTGCCCGCCTGTCTGTTCGTCCTCCCACTGGCAGGCCATGAAGGTCGGAACCTTGATCTTGTCGACGAAGGTCACCGGGTCGAGCGGATCGGCCACTGACGGGATGTAGTGAGCGTTGGCCCGGATCTTGGCCATCAGGTCGGCCGCCTCGCCGTGGAGGGCCTGGTTGGCCTTGCAGGTGAGGTCACCCTGTTGGATCTGCTCGTTGGCCCAGGGCTGGCCCCTGTCGGGTCCGGCGGGCTCGGCCTCCTGCTGGCGCTCCTGGGCCCACGCGACCGCGAACCCGGTGTTGAGGCTGCCGCCCGGGTACAGGGTGGTGGCGGTGGCGTCGATCGTGGACAGCGGCGCGATGGCCTCCAGGTCCGGCGGGTTGAGCTGGGCCGTGAACAACTGGCTGATGGCGCCGTAGGAGATGCCGACCATGCCGACCTTGTGGCCGAGGACCCAGGGCTGGTGGGCAACGGCTTCGATCACGTCGTAGCCGTCGAGGTTCTGCAGGGGCTCGAAGAAGTCATAGGCACCACCGGAGCACCCCGTCCCACGCATGTTGACGTCGACGACGGCGAAGCCCATCAAGTTGGCCAGCACGGCTATGCCGTTCACCGGGCCCGCCGGGTCGGCGTAGCCGTATCCCGAGTACTCGATCAGCGTCGGATAGGGCGGCATGTAGTCCGGGCCGGACGGGACCGGTGTTCCCGCGGGCAGCCCGGGCTCGCCCGCTGGGCTCGTCGGCGGGTGGACGTCTATGGCCAGCTGGGTTCCGTCACGCGTCGTGAGGTACGTGTAGCCGCTGTCCGGGATCGACTGCTTGTAGATCCCCGGGTCCCAAGGTGCCGCTCGGTCACCGTGCACGGCAAGGCTCTCGGACTCAGGGCCGTTCGGCTCCAGGCGCACGTGATAGCCCGAGCCAGCGGGCACGTCTCGGAAGAGCAGTCCTCCGAGATGGTCGGCCCGCTGCGTGTAGAGGGTCCTTCCCTGTGGCGTGACCAACGCCATTTGCGCATCCGGCGCCAGCCCCGTGACGTACACCTGGTTGACGCTGCCGTGAGCGCTGAAAGGGGGGGTGGAGGCACCTGCCTTCGAGCTCAGAGCGGAGGAGGCCACGCCCGCCACCAGAAGGGCCAGTCCCACGGTCAAACTCAGCCGTCGGGCGCGACGGGTTCTCGACCTCCCCATGAGTCAGAGTTCGCCCTACCTGTTCCATATCCTCCTGATTCCGGCCCGACCGGACCCCCGCTGTACACGCCGACCGGGCGGATTTGCTACGACAGGGCCATGACCGATCTCCCTACCGCCACGCTGGGCACGACGGGGCTGGAGGTGACCAAGCTGGGCTTCGGAGCCATGGAGCTCCGAGGACCCGCCGGCCGCCTCGGCCGGTCGATCGACGACGCCGCGGCCGGGACGCTGCTCAACCGGGTCGTCGATTCCGGGATCAACTGGATCGACACCTCGCCCGACTACGGGATCTCCGAGGAGATGATCGGCCGGCACCTCTCGGCCCGGCGCGAGGAGTACTACCTGGCCAGCAAGTGCGGCTGCGCCGTCAGCCCGGACGGGGGGACGGTCGGCTTCGGCGAGCACGACTTCAGCCGGCCCAACATCCGGGCCGGTGTCGAGCAGAGTCTGCGCCGGATGGCCACGGACCACCTGGACCTGGTCCAGTTCCACGCCAGCCCGACCCGCCAGGCCCTGGAGGACAACGACTCGGTGGCCGAGCTCGTCGCCCTGCGGGACGAGGGCAAGGTCCGCTTCCTCGGCATGTCAGGGACCCTGCCCGATATCGACGACCACATCCGCATGGGCGTATTCGACGCCTTCCAGATCCCCTATTCGGCCGTCGAGCCCGAGCACCACGACATCATCAGCCAGGCCGCGGCAGCCGGGGCGGGGACCGTCATCCGCGGCGGGGTGGCGCGGGGCATCCCCGCCGCCCGGGCCGAGACCTTGGAGCGGCTGCCCGAGGGTTTCCGGGAGATGTACGAGACGCGGCGGGACCGCTTCGAGCGGGCCGGCCTGGACGACCTTCTCGGGGACATGTCCCGGATGGAGTTCATGCTGCGCTTCACCCTTTCCCATCCCGACATGCACACCACGATCGTCGGCACGGCAAGCCTCGAGCACCTCGAGGCGAACCTGGCGGTCGCCCGCAAGGGGTCCCTGCCCCCGGATCTCTACGAGGACGCCCGAGCCCGGTTGCGGGCGGCCGCCGGCTGACCGGGCACCGCGGACCAGGACCAGGCGGCGCCACCGCCCGCCTGGTAGGGCCTCCGGGCTCAGACGCGTTGGTTGGTGAGCACGACCGTGCCGGCGGCGGCGAACATGCCTCCGACGCCGTGGGCCACGCTGACCTCCACCCCCGGCACCTGGGCCGGGGCGGTGCCGCGTACCTGGCGCACCGACTCCTGCAGGGCAAACATGCCGTACATCCCCGTGTGGGTGTACGACAGCCCGCCGCCGTTGGTGTCGAGAGGCAGGCGCCCGCCGGGACGGGTGTTGCCCTCCTCGATGAAGGCCCCGGCCTCTCCCCGCCCGACGAAGCCCAGGTCCTCCAGCCCGTAGACGGGCAGGTGGGCAAAGGCGTCGTAGATCATGAGGTGGTCGACGTCGGCGGGAGTGATGCCGGCCTCACCGAAGGCCTGCCGACCCGAGACGCGGAAGGCCCTGGACGTGGTGAAGTCCTCCATCTGGGACACCATCGGCGTCTCGGAGGCCTCCCCGGTCCCGAGGACGTACACCGGCCGGGTCGGGAACTCGTCGGCCCGGTCGGCCCGGGTGAGGACCAGGGCTCCCCCGCCGTCGGTGACCAGGCAGCACTCGAGCAGGTGCATTGGATAGGCGACCATGCGGGACGCCAGGACATCGTCGACCGTGATCGGGTCGCGCATCATCGCCCGGGGATTGCGCGACGCCCACTCCCGCTGCACGACCGAGACGGTCGCCAGTTGCTCGTGGGTGAGCCCCAGATCCTTCATGTAACGCAGCACCCCGATGGGAAACAGGGTGGGCGGACCGACCGGTCCGTAGGGAGCCTCGAACTGGGCCTGGAGGGTGGCCCCCCCAAAGTCGCCCCCGAAGCCTCCAATGCCGACGCGCGACTTGCCCGACTGCCCGTGGGTGACGAGGACCGTGTCGCACAGGCCCTCCGCCAGAGCGGCGGCAGCATGGCGGACGTGGAGCATGAACGAGCACCCGCCCACGCTGGTGCCATCGAGGTAGCGCGGGGAGATGCCGAGGTAGTGCGCCACCGCCACCGGGCTCTGGCCGGCGCAGGCGACGCCGTCGATCTGACCCGGGCCCAGGCCGCAGTCGGCCATGGCGTTGCGGGCTGCCTCGGCGTGAAGCTCGAGGGCGGAGACGTCGGGGATGACACCCAACCGGGTGGTCTCCGCCGCCCCGACGATGGCGACCTGGCCCCTGGCGGTCATCGGGCCGGCTCGAACACGGGGAGCATCACCTCGCCGCGCGACTCGAAGGCGACCTGCAGAGCCATGTCCAGCACCAGGTTCTCCGGAGTGTTGGCGACACCGACGATGTTCGACATCAGCCGGGGCCCTTCGTCCAGCTGGACCACGGCCAGCGCGTACGGAGCCTCGTCCTCGAACCCACGGGCCGGCCGGTGGTTGATGAGGTAGGTGTGCAGGGTCCCCCTTCCGCTCACCTTCCGCCATTCGACCTCGGACGACAGGCATGTGGGGCAGAACGGGCGGGGCGGGAAGTAGAAGGCGGCACACGGCTGGCAGCGCTGAAGGCGCAGCTCACCGGCGGCGCACCCGTCCCAGAACGGCTGGGTCTCGGGTGAGGGCTGGGGCACGGGTTTGGACGGCACGGCCGGATGATGCTGCACCGGGCTGCCACCGGCAAACCTGCGGGCCGGCGCCGGCGATAGCCTCGGGGCGGGACGTCGCGCCGGTTCGGGGGGAGCCATGACGAGCGCCGGGATCCTCGCTGGCATCAAGGTCGTCGAGTTCTCCGAGGTGATCGCCGGGCCCTGGGGCGGGATGATGCTGGCCGACCTGGGAGCGGAGGTCGTCAAGGTCGAGCCCCTCGAGGGAGATCCGTGGCGCGCCACCACTCCCTTCGCTCCCGGTGAGGGCCGGTCCTTCCTCTCCCTCAACCGCGGCAAGCGGGGCCTGGCCCTGGACCTCCGGCACCCGGAGGGCCGGGCCGTGGTGCACCGGCTGGTCGAGCAGGCCGACGTGGCGGTGGTGAACTACCGACCGGACACGCCGCGCAACCTCGGGATCGACTGGGAGACGTTGTCCGGACTCAACCCCCGGCTCGTGTACGTGGAGACCACCGCCTTTGGCCGCCGGGGGCCCCAGGCCCATCGACCCGGCTACGACCTGATCATCCAGGCCGTGAGCGGGCTGATGGCCGCCGACGGCAAGACCTCGGACGCCGGGCTGCCCATCCCGGTCAGCCCGCCGCCGGCCGACTTCGGTACGGGATACGTCATCGCCTGGGCCGCCTGTGCCGGGTTGTTCTCCCGGGAGCGGTCGGGTAGAGGCATCCGGATCGAGGTGAGCCTGCTCGCCTCGTCACTGGGCATGCTGGGATCGAGCTTCCTCGAGATGCCGGGCCTGGATCCGCCGGACGTGACCGAGGAGCTGCGCGCCGCGTGGCGCGCCGGAGTGCCCTCGGCCGAGCTCGACGATCGGTACGCCCAGATCCGGGCCCGTCTGGCCGGCGCCAACGTGTACTACCGCTGCTACGAGACCGCCGACTCCCAGGTCGCGGTCGCCTGCCTGTCGCAGCCCCTGCGGCGGAAGTTCATGGAGGTCATCGGGGTGGAGGACCCACGGCTGGACATTCCCGGTGCCCTGACCTCACCCGAGCCCTCCGAGCTGTCGGTGCTCGTCCTGGCCACCACCGAGATCCGCCTCAAGGAGCGAACGACGGCGGAGTGGCTTGACATATTCGACGCGGCCGGCGTGCCCGCCGGGCCGGTCAACCGGGTCTTCGAGCTGATCGACGACCCGCAGGTGGCGGCCAACGACCTGGTGGTCGAGCTGGATCATCCGACGGCGGGCCCGGTGCGGATGCTGGGCCCGGTGATCAGGCCGGTGGGATCGGAGACGGTGCCGGAGCGCAGCTCACCGCGGATCGGCCAGCACGACGACGAGGTGCTGGCCGAGCTCGGTTATTCGTCAGAGGACATCGCGCGCCTGCGGAGTGATGGCGTCATCCTTTAGGCGCGCCCGACGGGCAGGGAGGACCGCTAATGGGAGATCTGGACGGTCGGGTATGCATCATCACCGGAGCCAGCCGGGGGATAGGTGAGGAGATGGCGCGGCGGTTCGCCGCCGACGGGGCGGTGGTGGCGGTGACCGCCCGGACGGCCGAGGAGGGAGACCACCGCTTTGCCGGCAGCGTGACGAGCACGGTTGCGTCGATAGCGTCAGCGGGCGGGACGGCGCTGGCCGTGCCCGCCGACCTCTCGAGACAGGAGGACCGCGTCCGGCTGGTCGAGACCGTCGAGAAGGAGCTCGGCCCCGTCGACATCCTGGTGAACAACGCCGCCATCACGTACTACGAGCCGATAGTGGAATTCCGCGAGAGTCACTTCCGCCTGATGTTCGAGGTCCAGGTCCGGGCCCCGTTCGAGCTGGCCCAGAGGGTGCTGCCGGGGATGACCGGGCGCCGCCGGGGCTGGATCCTCAACATCTCCTCGGGTGCCGCCCGCCACCCGGCCGGGCCCCCGTTCCAGACCTACCGCTC
>DASUHN010000288.1 GCA_036273495.1 Acidimicrobiales bacterium
CTGGTTTTCGGAATCGTGTGAAACGTCGCTGGGGGGGGCGCACCCGGGTTCGGCCTCCGGTTCGGCCTCGGGGGTCGGGGAGGCGTCGCTGACCTCGTCGACCCGGGGCGCCGCCGCCTCGGCCTCCACCGCGCCGGCCTCGACCACCTCGTCCTCGACCGCCTCGGCAACCGGTTCCGACGCGACAGCCGGTTCGGACGGGACAGCCGGGGGGGCCTCCTCCGCCGCAGCCGGGGCCGGCGCTTCCTCGGCGGGTGCCGGTCCGGCCGGGGCCGGCGCGTCAGACGCGACAGGCCCGTCGGCGGGCGATGCGGCCGCGGCAGGGGCGTCGGCCGGGGCGCCCGGGGCGCCACCCTTGTCGATAAGGGCCTTCAGGCCGTAGGCGAGGTTCCGGGGCAGGGCCTGGAGGAGCCCGGCCAGCTGCTGCATCGGGGCGGCCAGGCCCCCGGCCAGGCGGGACAGCAGGACCTCGCGGGACGGCAGCTCGGCCAGCGCCCCGGCCCGCTGGGCGCTGAGGACGTTGCCGCCGAGCAGGCCGCCCTTGATCACCAGGTTGGGGTTGACCCGCGAGAAGTCCCGGAGGGCCTTGGCGACCGCCGCCGGGTCCCCGTCCACGAAGGCGATGGCGGTGGGACCGGAGAGCAGCTCCTCCAGCTCGTCGAGGCCCAGGTCCCGCACGGCGAAGCGGACCAGGGTGTTCTTGTACACCTTGTACTCCCCGCCGGCCTCCCGCAGGGAGCGCCGCAACCGGGCCATCTCGGAGACGGTCAGGCCCCGGTACTCGGTGAGAAGGGCCCCGGCCGCGCTCCCCAGGCGCTCACGCACCTCGGCGACCACCGCCACCTTCTCGGGCCTCGGGTTGTCCATGCTCTCGTCCTCTGAAACGACACAGGGCGCCGCCGCGGACACGGACGAACGCCCTGAGATCTCAGAGGTCCACCTCGTCAGGCGGGCCGGTCCCGGCCCCTTGGGCACCCTGGCGGGCGCACCTGATGTCTACGGCGAAGCGATTCGGTTGTGCTCCCACCCTACACGGCGGGTCCGGCCCGACTCAGGCCGTGGCGGCCAGCTCCTCGTCGGTGATCCTGATGCGGGCCGGGTCGATCTTCACGCCCGGGCCCATGGTCGAGCTGACCGTCACCGACCTGACGTAGCGCCCCTTCGACGCCGCCGGCTTGACCCGGACCAGCTCGTCGGCGACGGCCCGGAAGTTGGCGAGCAGCCGGGAGCGCTCGAAGGACGCCTTGCCGATCGGCACGTGGACGTTCCCGAAGCGGTCGGTCCGGTACTCGACCCGGCCTCCCTTGAACTCGGTCACGGCCCGTCCCACCTCGGTGGTGACGGTCCCGGTCTTGGGGTTCGGCATCAGGCCCCGGGGGCCGAGGACCCGCCCGAGCCGGCCGACCATGCCCATGAGATCGGGCGTGGCGATGGCCACGTCGAAATCCAGGAAGCCCTCGGTGACCCGCTGGACCAGGTCGTCGGCACCCACCACGTCGGCGCCCGACGCCCGGGCGTCGGCGGCGGCCTCCCCGGCGGCGAAGACGGCAACGCGGACGTCCTTGCCGGTCCCCGCCGGCAGGGCCACGGTTCCCCGGACGATCTGGTCGGCCCGCCGGGGGTCGACCCCGAGGCGCACGGCCAGCTCGACGGTCTCGTCGAACTTGGCCGGGGCCAGGCTCTTGACCAGGTCGACGGCCTCGATCGGGCCGTGCAGCTGCTGGCGGTCGTACCGCTTGGCGGCGTCGGTGTACTTCTTGCCCCGTTCCATGTCGGCCTCCTAGCGCGCCACGGTGATGCCCATCGACCGGGCGGTGCCGGCCACCTGCTTCTTGGCGGCGTCCAGGTCGTTGGCGTTGAGGTCGGGCATCTTGGTCTGGGCTATCTCGGTCAGCTGGGCGTCGGTGATCGTTCCCACCGCCTCCCTGCCCGTGGCCGCCGCACCCTTCTCCAGCCCGGCCGCCTGGCGCAGGAGCACCGGGGTGGGCGAGGTCTTGAGGATGAAGGTGAAGCTCCGGTCCTCGTAGATCGTGATCTCGACCGGGATGATCGAGCCCCGCTGGTTCTCGGTGGCGGCGTTGTACTGCTTGCAGAACTCCATGGTCTGCACGCCGTGGGGACCGAGGGCGGTCCCGACCGGGGGCGCGGGCGTGGCCGATCCGGCGGGGAGCTGGATCTTGACCACGGCGGTGACGCGTCTTTTTGCCATTTCCTGCTACCTGTCCTCGAATGCCTGTTCTCTCGGCGCCCTACAGCTTGGCGACCTGGCTGAACTCCAGCTCGACGGGCGTCTCCCGCCCGAAGATGTTGACCAGGACCTTGAGCTTGAGCTGGTCCTCGTTGATCTCGGCGATCTGGCCCGAGAAGTCCGCGAACGGCCCCTCCCGCACCCGCACCGTCTCCCCCTCCTCGAACTCGAGGCGGGGCCGGGTCTTCTTGACCGCCGATGAGCCCGGGGCCGCCTCCTGCTTGACCTGCAGGATGTCCTCGACCTCCCGGCGGGAGAGCGGGGTGGGCTTGGACCCCAGGCCCACGAAGCCGGTCACCCCGGGGGTGTCCCGCACCACGTGCCAGGAGTCGTCGTCGAGCTCCAGGCGGACCAGCAGGTAGCCGGGGAAGACCTTCTTCTGGACGACGACCTTCTTGCCGCCCTTGAACTCGATGACGTCTTCCATCGGGATGACGACCTCGAAGATCCGCTCCTCCATGTTCATGGAGGCGATGCGGCTCTCGAGGTTGGACTTCACCTTGTTCTCGTAGCCGGCGTAGGTGTGGACGACGAACCACTGGCCGGGCCGGTCGTAGGGGCTCTCGACCGGGGGGGCGACCTCCTCGTCGTCCTCGTCGTCGAGCATCTCGTCGGCGCCCTCCGCCAGCAGATCCTCGGCGTCGACCACCTCGAGGGCGGCCGGGACCTCGGCCTCGATCGCCGGGGAGGCCTCGATCGCCGGGGAGGCCTCGGCCTCGACACCGGGGGGGGCGTCCGCCTCGGGCGGGGCCGGAGCCCCGGCGGGCGCGGCGGGCGCCTCCCCGAGACTCGCCTCCTCGGCGAGCAGCTCCTCGAAGGAGTCGCTCACAGCCCGAACAACGCCTTGATGGCCCGGGAGAACCCGAGGTTGAGCAGGAACACGAACGAGACCAGGATGACCAGCGTCACCAGGACGATGGTCGTGTAGTTGACGACCTCGTCCCGGGTGCCCCAGGCCACCTTGCGCAGCTCCCCGCGTACGTCCTTGACGCCCGAGACCACCCGGGTCGTGAGCGGGGGTCGGGGCGGAGCGCCGGTCGTGCGTGCGGCCTGGGCCCGGCTCGGCGGCTGGCGGACCGGGCGTTCGGCGGACTCGGGGGTGCCGTCGGGCCCGAGCTGGCCCTGGCGCTGCATCATGCGCTTGGTCTGACGGTTCAACGGGCTTGCCTTCTGATGGTGCGTCTGATGGTCGTTCCGGAGGGCCGCGAGCAGGGCAGGAGGGACTCGAACCCCCAACCGCCGGTTTTGGAGACCGGTGCTCTGCCAAATTGAGCTACTGCCCTTTGGGGGTCCTGCTCTGCCACGTTGAGCCGCTGCCCTCCGGGGGTCGTGGCCGACGAGGATATCACCGCGACCTGGCCGCTCCCCGGGCGGCCACCAGCGCCCCGACCGCCGCGCCGGCGGCGGCGGCCACCCCGGCCACGCCCACCAGGAACGCCCGGCGCCGCTCGGCCGGGGTGAGCCGGCGGGCCCGGGCCGGGAACAGCGGCACAATCACGGCCTCCCCGGGCCGCCGCCCTCCGGCCGGCGCCCGGCGTCCCCGGATCCCCCCGCCCTCCCGGCGGGGGCCCGGGACTCCTACCCCATCGGTCAGCGGGTCTCCTTGTGGAGGGTGTGACCCCGGTCCCACTTGCAGTACTTCTTCATCTCGATCCGCTCGCGGTCGTTCTGCTTGTTCTTGACCGTGATGTAGTTGCGCCGCTTGCAGACCTCGCAGGCCAGGGTGACCTTGACCCGCTTCTCGTTCTTCGGCATCCCTGTCTCCCTCGGCTACTTGAGGATCTTGGTGACCACGCCCGAGGCCACGGTGCGCCCACCCTCGCGGATGGCGAAGCGCAGGCCCTCGTCCATGGCGATGGGCTTCTGCAGCTCCACGGTGATGGTGGTGTTGTC
>DASUHN010000289.1 GCA_036273495.1 Acidimicrobiales bacterium
CCCACGGCGTGGTGGTTGCGGCCGGTGAGCAGGCTGGCCCGCGTCGGGGAGCACATGGCCGTGACGTGGAAGCGGTTGTAACGCAGGCCGCGGCCCGCCAGGGCGTCGATGTGCGGGGTGGCGATGTCCGATCCGAAACAGCCGAGCTGGGCAAAGCCGGTGTCGTCGAGCAGGACGACCAGTACGTTCGGGGCCAGCGGCTCAGCCCAGCTTCTCGTGCAGGAAGTCGAGGACTCCGGGCCATATCTTGCCCGCCAGCTCCTCGTCGAGGGTGCCGAGGGCGTTGTGGGGTCCCATGAAGGCGTGCCCGGTCCCGGGATGGACCGTGAACTCGACGTCCTTGCCCATCCCCCGCAGCTTGGACTCGAGGGCGCGGGCCGCGTCGGGGGAGAAGAAGTCGTCGTTCTCCGCCATGTGCCCGCGCACCGACGCGGTGAGGCCCGACCAGTCCGGCTCGGTGTCCCCCTGCGGGAAGCCGTAGAAGGGCACCGCCGCTTTGACCCTGTCTCCCCGTAGAGCGGTGAGGACGAGGGTGAGCATCCCGCCCATGCAGAACCCGACGACGCCGATGCCGTCCCCGGTCACGTCGTCGCGGCCGGCCAGGTAGTCGACGGCGCCGCTCATGTCGCGCCCCGCCCGGTCGGGCGGCAGGCTCTGCATCAGCTGGCCGGCCTTGTCCATCTCGTCGTGGCCGGCGACCTCGCCGTGGTACAGGTCCGGGGCCAGGGCCACGAAGCCGCCGGCGGCCAGCCGGTCGGCCATCTCCTTGAGGCTGGCGTCGAGGCCCCACCACTCCTGGATGACGATCAGACCCGGGCCGCTGCCCCCCGCCGGCCGGGCCAGGTACCCGCCGGCCTGCTGGCCGTTGCTCGCGAACTCGACGTTCTCACCCATGGCCGGCGAGGCTATCCGGGGACCCGCCGCCACTCCTTCGCCTGCGGGCCCTCAGCTCACGGGGGACGGGGGACCGGCCAGCGAGTCGCGGTCGAAGGACGCCACGACCTCCTTGTGGGTGCCCGGATCCAGAGGATCGCCCCCGTAGGGCTCGTACCGGTAGAGGGTGATCTCCCGGCCGTCGTCGTCGAAGTCGTCGGCGTCGACATCCAGCTCCGAGCCGTCATCCGAGAACTTGAGCCGGAAGCGCGGCACGGACCACAGCGTAACCAAGGGGTACGTTGCGGTCATCATGGCCGGTTCCGGGAGCACCGCGAGCAGCGGGAGCACGGTCCTCTACGAGCGCGACGGCCACGCGGCGACCATCACCTACAACCGCCCCGAGGTGCTGAACGCGGTCAACGGCCAGCTGCGCCAGGATCTGAACGACGCCTTCTCGCGCTTCCGCGACGAGGAGGACGCCTGGGTGGCCATCGTCACCGGCGCCGGCCGGGCTTTCTGCGCCGGGGCCGACCTGCGCGACGGGGCCGGGGCCATAGGCGAGTTCCCCGGCACCTTCTGGGAGAAGCCGACGATCAACTCCTTCGAGAGCGGGTGGGAGATCTTCAAGCCGGTGATCGCCGCGGTGAACGGTCCCTGCCTGGGCTACGGGCTCACCCTGGTCACGTGGTGCGACTTCGTGCTGGCGTCCGAGACCGCCACCTTCGGGTACCCCGAGGCCCGGCTGGGCTCGCCCGCGATGGTCGGCGCCATCCGCCTCCCCCAGCGGCTGGCGTGGCCCGACGCCATGGACCTCCTGCTGACCGGGGACTCGATCGACGCCCACCGGGCCCGGGAGATCGGGCTGGCGTGGCGGGTGGTCCCGCCCGACCGGCTCATGGACGAGGCCCGGGAGCTGGCCGGGCGCCTGCTGGCCGGGGCGCCCCTGGCCCAGCGGGCCATGAAGGAGATGGCGTTCCGGACCCGGCACATGACCTCGCCGGAGGCCATCCGCTTCGCCGAGACCATGCGCAAGGTGGCGGGCCAGACCGAGGACGCCGCCGAGGGACGGAGGGCCGCAGCGGAGCGCCGCCCGCCCCGCTGGACCGGCCGCTAGACACCTCCGACGAGAGCGCCGGCAGCGGCCAGGTCCCGGCGCAGCTCGGCCACGTCGACGGCGTGCACTCCCACCCCGGCGCGGGCCGCCAGAGCGGCGGCGGAACCGGCCGCTTCCCCTGTTGCCATGGCGGCGGGGATCTCCTTGGTGGCCTGATGGACGTAGCGGGTCGTCGATATGCACCGGCCCGTCACCAGCAGGTTGTCGACGGCGGCGGTCTTGAGGCTGCGGTAGGGGATGTCGAACCACACCCGGCGCCGGGTCCAGTGACCGGTCCGCGCCACCGCGTCCGGTAGCGGTGTGCCGGCGTCCTCCTTGGCCAGCACGTGGTCGCCGACGAGGCGGCGGCTCTCGGTGATGCCGAGCATGCGCGCGTAGTCGTCGAGCCACGCCTCCGACCACCCCGGGGTGTCCCGGCGCAGGGCGTCGAAGGTGGCCCGGGCGGCGCGCCGGCATGCCACCTCGGCGCGGGTCATGTCGTCGGGGTCGGTGGCGTCGACGCGGTCGGGCCCCGGCCCCCAGGGCACGAGCAGGCGGCCGGCGTCCAGGGTGCGGAACGCCAGCGGACCGAGCTCGGCGTCGGCGGCCACCCCTCCGACGCGGAACCACAGGTGGGGCGGGATCGGCACCAGCTCGCACTCCGCTCCGCACGACACGGCCACGTCGGCGTCACCGGTCGCGTCGACCACGACCTCGGGGATCAGCACCTCGCGGCCCCGTTTGGACTCGACCACCACGGCCCGTACCCGTCCGCCTTCGGTGTGCGTGGCGGCAAACCCGGTGTGGAGCCGCAGCCGGACCCCCGCCCCCTCGAGCAGCTCGTAGCACACGTCGACGAAGTCCTCGGGATCGAAGGCGACCGAGTAGCGCACCGACTCCGGGGCACCCCACACCAGGCCCGCCTCCTTCCAGCGGGCCACCAGCGCCGGATCCTCCGAGTCCCACTCCCCGGGAGGAGGGAATGCGGCGCGCCCCCGCGCCGCCAGACGGTCGACGACCTCCTGGCACAGCCCCGCAACCACCTGCGTGCCGGCACCGTCGTCCATCGTGAGCAGCAGGTTGATCAGCCCGACGGTGGCCAGGCCGCCCACGAACCCGGACCGCTCGACCAGCCAGGTGTCGGCGCCGCGGCGACCGGCGGCCACGGCGGCGGCGACGCCGGCACTGCCGCCCCCCAGGACCAGCACGTCCGGGCGGGCCAGCACGGACAGGTCACGGGCCGGCTCCCGCCAGACCTCCCCGTTTCGCACGTCACGAGACTGGCATGCGGGGAGTGTGGAAGGATGACCCGACTTATTGGAGCTACCGGGGGGCTGGGCGGCAGGTCCGATGAAAGTTCTGGTCGTTGACGACGAAGCCGACTACCGCTACCTGGTCGGCGTGGGCCTCGGGATCCTGGGCCACGCGGTCGAGGAGGCGGACGACGGGGAGGCGGCGTGCCGGGTCGCGAGCGAGTTCCGACCCGACATCATCCTCATCGACTACGTGCTGGTGGGGGAGAACGGGCTGCGGCTGCTGCCGAAGCTGCGCCACGCCTCGCCGGGCTCGGCGCTCGTGCTGCACACCGTGGAGCGCGAGCACACCACGCCCTACGTGGGCCATCCGGCCGGGCCCGACGGGCTGGTCGAGAAGGGCCAGGCCCCGAGCGAGCTGGCCACCGCCCTCGAGGGCATCCTCACCTACCACCGGGCCCGCAGCTCCTCGGGAGACCTGGGTCCGGCCCGACCGCCGAGCTAGCCGCCGGCCGCCAGGGCCCGCAGGCCCGCAACGGCCGTTTCGGCGGTGACGGCGTCGGGGTCGAGGCGCCGCTGCATCTCCAGGCCCACCATCAGCCCGATCATCAGCGTGGCCAGCGCCTCCGCCTCCTCGGGGCGCCGCCCGCCCGGCCCGCCCAGGACGCCCGACTCGAGGGCGGCGGCCAGGTTGCGCCGGACGCCGGCGTAGCGATCGGCCACGTGGGGCCGCACCTCGTCCTGCCGGCAGGCGTGCAGCCACAGCTCGTGCTCGAGGAGGGTCCACTCCCCCCCGCCGGGCGGAGGCGGCTCCACGAAGTTCCGCCACACCGCCCCCCAGCGCTGGTCGTGGTCGGACGTGGCGGACAGGTCGGCGACGATGGCCCGGGCCGTGCCCTCCTTCCATTCGTCGAGCAGCGCGAAGATCAGCCCGTCCTTGTCCCCGAAGTGGTCATACAGGGCCCCCGACGTGCGGTCGGCGGCGCCGGCCACGGCGTCGACCGACGCTCCGGCCACGCCCCGGTCGGCCACGACCTCCCGGGCGGCGTCGAGAAGGCGCCGGCGGGTCTCGGCCCGGCGCTGTTCCTGGGTGCGCGGGGGCATGGTGCTAGTCTAGATCACGATCGCTACGTAAATAGGGATCGCTACGTAAGGTAGGAGGGACCGTGCGTACACCTCTCTGCGATGTCTTCGGGATCGAGTATCCGATCTTCGCCTTCTCCCACACCCGGGACGTGGTGGCGGCGGTGAGCAAGGCCGGGGGGCTCGGCGTGCTCGGCGCCGTCGGCTTCAGCCCCGAACAGCTGGAGATCGAGCTGGACTGGATCGACGAGCACGTCGACGGCCGGCCCTACGGGGTCGACACGGTGATGCCGCAGAAGTCGGTCGACGTCCACGGGAGCAGCCCCGAGGACCTGGTCGGCCAGATCCGCTCGATGATCCCCGAGGAGCACAAGCGCTACGTCGAGGAGCTGATGGACCGCTTCGGGCTGCCCCCGCTGCCGGAGGGCCAGGACCCCGGTGGCGTGATCGGCTGGGCCGAGGACGTGGCCCGCCGCCACGTGGACGTGGCCTTCGGCCATCCCATCAAGCTGATCGCCAACGCCCTCGGACCGCCACCCGCGTCGATGATGGAACGGGCCCGGCGCGAGGGTGTGCCGGTCGCGGCCCTGGTCGGGGCCCGGGAGCACGCCGTGCGCCAGCTCAATGCCGGAGTCGACATGATCGTGGCCCAGGGGAGTG
>DASUHN010000290.1 GCA_036273495.1 Acidimicrobiales bacterium
CCGAGCGACCGGGCGCCGATCCCCCTCACCACCGCGCCGCCGCCACGGTGAGGCCGACGGTCTCGGCCAGGAGCCCGGCCGCACCGAGGACGTCCCCGGTGAACCCGCCCACGCGCCGGACGCCGAGCCCGACGACCAGCCCGAAGGCCACGAGCGCCGCCGCCACCGCGACCGGGCCCGCCGGCACCACCCACCCGGCCGCCAGCGCCAGGGCGCCGGCCGCCGCCCCCGCCAGCAGAACGGTGTGCGTTCCCCCGCCGGTGAACTCCCGGGCGATGCCGTCGGCCCGGGCGTACCGGACGTGGCCGAGCGTGACCGCCATGCCCGTGCGCGACGCACACCACAGGCCGCCGAGCAGGAGCGGGTGCGGGTGCATGACGCCGAGGGCGCTCCATCGCAGCAGCAGGACGGCGCCGGCCACGCCCACGCCGAACGCCCCGGTGTCGGGCGCCCGCATCACCGCCAGCCGGCGCTCCCGGTCCAGATGGGGGAGCAGCCCGTCGGCGGCGTCCACCAGCCCGTCGAGGTGGAGCAGCCCGGTCAGGGCCAGGTCCGCCGCCACCACCACCGCCGCCGCGACCAGCGGAGGCCACACCCGGGCCGCGCCCCACCACACCAGCCCGACGACCAGGCCGAGGGCGGCGCCGACGACCGGGAACCAGGGGACCGCACCGGGGGTGGGCCGGCGGGCCCGCCCGAGGGAGGTGAGGAAGGCCACGGCCTGGCCCGGCCCGTCGACCATCACCCCGGCGGCTCGAGGGGCAGGACCCGGCCCGCCACCACGAGCATCACCTGGCCGGCCACGGTGGCCACGGCCGTGTTGAGGGCGCCCAGGGCGTCCCGGAACAGCCGCCCCGACTCGGTCGAGGGGTGGACGCCCATGCCCACCTCCTCCGACACCACGACCGTGGGGTCGCGCCGGCGGGCCAGGGCGCCGCACAGGGCGGCGGTGTCGACGGCGAAGTCCTCGTGGGCCGCCACCCACGTTCCCAGCGAGTCCACCAACGCCGGGCCCGCCACCGCGTCCAGGGCCGCGGGCAGCCCCAGGCCCGCCTCGACGGTGGTCCACTCGGGGGGGCGGCGCCGGCGGTGGGCCTCGACGCGCCCGGCCATGTCGTCGTCGGAGAGGCAGGCCGGCGGGGAGTAGGTGGCCAGGTAGGTCACCGGCCCCCCGGCGCGTGCGGCCAGGCGCTCGGCCACCTCGGACTTCCCCGACCGGGCTCCCCCCAGGACCAGCGTCACCACGGAACTACCCTCCCCAAGCGATGGCACGGGCGCAGTCGGTCGTGGTGGTCAACACGGGCCACGGTAAGGGGAAGTCCTCCTCCGCCTTCGGGGTGATGGCCCGGGGGTGGGCCCGGGACTGGAAGGTAGTCGTGGTCCAGTTCGTCAAGGGCGGGAAGTGGAAGACCGGTGAGCGCAAGCTGGCCGACCATCTCGGCATCGAGTGGCACACCCTCGGGGACGGCTTCACGTGGGAGTCGACCGATCTGGACGAGACCGCGGCCAAGGGCCGCCACGCCTGGGAGGTGGCCCGGGCCAAGCTGGCGTCCGGGGAGTACCAGCTGGTGATCCTCGACGAGGCCACCTACGCCGTGAAGTACGGCTGGGTGGCGGTGGACGAGATGGTGGCCGGCATCCGCGACCGCCACGCCAGGACCAACGTGGTGCTCACCGGCCGGGACGCCCCCGACGAGATCGTGGCCCTGGCCGACACGGTCACCGAGATGCGCAAGGTCAAGCACGCCTACGACGAGGGCATCCGCGCCATAAAAGGCATCGAGTATTAGGAGGCGGAGGTCGGCTGGGTCGGGGCCGCCGCCGACAGCAGCGGGCGGGGTCCGACCGACCCGGGCGCCCGCTGCCCATGTGGCGGTGGTGGGGGCGGCGGTGCTGTTCGGGAGCACCTTCGTCCCCGTGCAGGACGCCATCCGCCATGCCGGAACCCTTCCGTTCCTGGCCGTCCGCTTCCTGTTCGGCGCCGCCCTGCTGGCGGCGGTGGCGGGGCGGCGCGCACGGTGGCGGCGGTGGTGGGACGCCCGCACGGTCGTGGCGGGCCTGCGCTGCGGCGTGCCGCTGCTGGCCGGCTACGTCCTGCAGACGGCGGGGCTGCGCTTCACCACCTCGTCGGTCTCGGCGTTCGTCACCTACCTGCTGGTCGTGATGGTCCCCCTGCTCGAGGCGGTCACCCGGCGCCGGTTGCCGGCGGGGAGCGTGCTGGCCGGCGTGGTCGTGGCGACCGCCGGCCTGTTCCTGCTCACCGGTGCCCACCTCAGCGTGGGGCGGGGGGTGGCGCTGACCCTCGGGTGCGCGGCCGCCTTTGCCGTGAACATCATCGAGATCGACCGGGCGGTGAACGGCAACGCCGCCGGAGCCGGTGGCCCCGTCGACGCCGTGGCCCTCACGGCCGTGCAGCTGGCCGTCGTGGGTCTGGGGAGCGTGGTGCCGGGGGCGTTCATCGGGGGCTACTCCATGCCGGCGGGGTCGGTGCTGGCGGCGCTCTACACCGGCCTGGCCGCGTCGGCCCTGGCCTTCGGCCTCCAGGTCTGGGGCCAGCGCCGGGTGGGGCCGACCCGGACATCCCTCCTGCTGATGATCGAGCCGGTGACGGCGGCGGTGATCGGGTGGTTCACCGGCGCCCGCCTCGGGGCCCTGGCGGTGGGTGGCGCCGTCCTGATCCTGGGAGGGATTGCCCTGTCGGAGGTGGGCCAGACCGGTCTCCACCCCGTCGGGGAAAGTGCCGATACATGACCCCATGTGCACTTCTCCCCGGCGCTGGGTCGCGGCTGGCGCTGCCTTCTCTGCTGCCGCCGCCGCCCTGCTCGGCCTCGGCGCCCCGGCGGCCCGGGCCGCCGGCGGCCCCACCACCCCCCTGACCGTCAAGCTGGTGTGGTCGAAGGACCTGCCCGGCGTGCCGCTGCGGGCCTCCAGCCCCGCCCCTGCCCACCTCGACGCCGCCGGCCCCGCCATGGTCGTGGGCGGCCTGGACGGGAAGGTCTACGCCTATCACCTCGCCGACGGCACGACCGTGCCGGGGTGGCCGGTGCAGCTCGACAAGTCGGTCGACTCCTCGCCGGCCGTGGCGCCGGTCGACGGCAGCGGCTACGACGACGTGTACGTCGGATCGGGCACCTACGACACCGGCGTCGGTGGCGGGTACTGGGGGATCGGCCACACCGGCCAGGTGCTCCTCCACCGGGTGGGGAGCGACCCCAACCAGGCCGCCGAGCCGGTGTTCTCCGCTCCGGCGGTGGCCAACCTCGACTGCACCTCCCACCCCGACGTGGTGGCGGGGGCGCTGGGTCAGGAGGAGTACGCCCTCGACGGGACCAACGGCTCCGTGCTGCCGGGCTGGCCGCTGTTCACCTACGACACCGTGTTCTCCTCGCCGGCGGTGGCCGACGTGGCGGGCCGGCGGCTGGTCTTCGAGGGCGGGGACATGACCTCGATCCAGGGTGGGGTGCTGCGGGCCATCAACGGCGCCGGCCGGGTGGTGTGGACCGACCAGTTCGACGACGTGATCACCTCCAGCCCGGCCGTCGGGGACGTGACCGGGACGGGCCGGCCCGCACTGGCGGTCGGCGCCGGCTTCTACTTCGCCAAGCCGGGCCAGGCGACCACCGCCTCCACCAAGCTGTTCCTCATCGACCCGGCCACGGGCGCCACCGAGTGGTCACGCGACCTCGGCGGCTACACCCGGCCGAGCCCCGCCTTCGCGGACCTCGAGGGGACGGGGCGGGCCGACATCGTCGAGGCCACCCACGGCAGCCCCACCGATCCCAACCAGGGGGAGATCTGGGCCTTCGACGGCGCCGGCAACACCCTGCCGGGCTGGCCCCAGGCCACGCCCCCCGGCGTGGGGGCGGTCATCGGCGGGGTGGCCACCGCCGACCTGACCGGCCAGGGCTACGACGACGTGCTCGTGCCCACCGGTGACGGCCTCTATATCTACGACGGGCGCACCGGCGCCCTGGCCGCCTCGGTGGCGGTCAACAAGATCGGGATGCAGTCGACGCCGCTCGTGACGGTCGATCCGAACGGGGCGCTCGGGATCACCATCACCGGCACCAACACCACCACCAACCACGGTGCGATCTTCCACTATCAGGTGACGGGTGGCCGCATCGGGCCCGACTCGTGGCCGATGTTCCACCACGACCCGGCCCGCACCGGGTCGCTGGCGGTCCCGACGGGGCCGGCGCCGGGCTGCAGTTCCCAGACGGCGCGGGGCTACCGCTTCGTCGCCTCCGACGGCGGGGTGTTCGACTTCGGCGCCGCCAGCTTCCACGGCTCTCCGGTCACGGCCAACGTCGCCGGGTCCGCCCCGGCCGCCCGTCCCTCCATAGTCGGCATGGCGGCGACTCCCGACGACGCCGGCTACTGGCTCCTCGGGGCCGACGGGTCGGTCTACTCCTACGGGGACGCCGGCTTCCACGGTTCGGCGGCGGGCAAGGGCATCCACGCCGTGGCCCTGGCCGCCACCCCCGACGGTCAGGGGTACTGGGTCGTCGACAACTACGGCGGCGTGTACACCTTCGGGTCGGCCCGCTACTTCGGGTCCACCGGCGCCATCCGCCTCTCGTCTCCGATCGTCGGCATGGCCCCCACCCCCAACGGCAACGGCTACTGGCTGGTCGGCGCCGACGGCGGCATCTTCAGCTTCGGCGAGGCCCGCTTCTACGGCTCCACCGGCGCCCTCCACCTGTCGGCGCCGATCGTCGGGATGGCCGCCACCCCCGACGGCAACGGGTACTGGTTCGTGGCCTCGGACGGCGGGGTCTTCAGCTACGGGGACGCCCCGTTCATGGGCTCGACCGGGGGCCTCCACCTGTCCGCCCCGGTAGTCGGGATGGCGGCGGCGTCCGACGGGCACGGCTACTGGCTGGCCGCCGCCGACGGCGGGGTCTTCTCCTTCGGGGACGCCCCGTTCTTCGGGTCGACCGGCGGTCTCCGCCTGGCCCGGCCCATCGTGGCGATGGATCCGTAGCGGGCTCCTTGACCGGTTGGTCAATTCCGGGGAATGCTCACCCCATGGCCGATCCCAAGAAGCCCCGCCCCGCCTTCGCCCCCTGGGACCGCCGGGAGCTCCCTGGCGCCTTCGACGTCGAGGAGACGGCGCGGCGGGTCGGCAACTACAAGTGGATCGAGATGCGTCTGTTCGAGGCTCTCGGCGGATGGGTCGCGACCGTTCCCGAGCTCGACGTGAAGATGCGCCTCGGGACGCACTGCTACGAGCACGCCTGGCACTCCGAGCTGTGGCACAAGCGCCTGCCCGAGCTACGGGAGATGAACCCCGACCGCCTGACCCAGCCGCCCAACGAATCCATGGTCGAGTTCGTCGAGGCCATGACCGACGCCGAGGGCGAAGAGAAGACGCTCGAGAAGCTGGTCGGTGTGTACCGGGTGCTGATCCCGCACAAGATCGCCGCCTACACGTACCACCTCAACAACACCTCGACGATCACCGACGCCCCGACCATCCGCTCGCTGACGCTGGCCCTCAACGACGAGTTCGAGGACTGGCGCGACGGGGAGATGCTCATCCAGTCGCTGATCGACGGCGATGATGACGTGCGCCGGGCCACCGAGCGCCAGGCCCGGCTGGAGGGGATCATCGTGCGGGCCGGGGGCATCGCCGGGCCGGGCTCGATCGGCGTCGAGTCGGGCAGCAAGTACGCGGGGGCCGAGGCGTGAAGCGCCATCTGGCGGTGGCCGACCTGGCCCGCGACGCCCGGTTCGTTCGGGTCAGTCTGGAGGAGCGCTTCACCGATCCCCGGCCCGCCCCCGACCGGGAGGACTCCGAGCGGTCCGACCGTCGATCCCGGCGGCTCACGCCCGAGCGGCCGGGTGCGCCGGACGCGGCCCGGGCCCTCATGCACGGCATCTTCGTGGGCGAGATCCAGGCCCTCGAAGGCGCCGGGCGCACGTGCTTCGACTTCGACACCGGCGCCCAGGGAGACGAGGTGCCCTACGCCCTCAAGCTCGACATGGCGCGGCAGTGCTGGGACGAGGCCCGGCACTGTGAGATCTCGGTGAAGCTCACCGAGTGGATGGGGACCGAGCTCGGGGAGTTCGCCGAGGGTACGTTCCTGTTCGAGGCGGCGTGCAATCCCGACCCGGTGCTGCGCCTGACGGGGGTGAACCGGGCCCTGGAGGGACTGGCCATCGACGTGTTCAACACCATGCGGGAGTTCGGCACCGTCGCGGGCGACCCCGTGCTCGAGTTCTGCGAGGACTGGATGCTGGCCGACGAGGTGACCCACGTGAAGATGGGCTCGGACTGGCTGCGCCGCCTCACGGCCGACGATCCCGACCGGCGGGCCCGGGCCCTGGAGTTCCAGTCGGTCGTGGACAAGCTGTTCTCCGGCGGCGGCTTCCGGGGGGACGAGGAGTCGAGCCCGGTGCGCCTGGCCCGGCGCTTCCGCCAGCTGGCCGGCTTCACCGACGACGAGATCGACCACATCTCCGAGGTGTCCCGCCAGTCGCGGGTC
>DASUHN010000291.1 GCA_036273495.1 Acidimicrobiales bacterium
CCAGGAGCTGCTGAAGGCCGAGCCCTGGGCCCGCGGCCAGTGGGAGCGGCTGGCGGAGGGCCTGGTCTTCGATGGTATGGAGTCGTGGCTGCCGTGGCTGGCCCCCGAGGAGCGCCTCCTCACCGACCTTCTCGGGTCCGAGGGCCAGGTGCTGCTGGTGGACCCCCGGCGGATGCGCGACCGCGCCGGCGAGGTCCTCGACGAGGAGGCCGCCCTGGCCGAGACCCTCGCCCAGACGTGGAACGCCCGCCCCGAGGGCGCCCACGGCGGCGCCGCCGGCGGATTCCCGCCCCTCCACCTCCCCTTCGACCGTCTGCTCGCCCGGACCGACGCCGCCGTCTGGTCGCTGCTGCCGGCGGCGGAGGGGCCCGACACCCCCTCGGTCCCCGCCCAGGGGTGGGACCCGGTCGTGGGGGACCCCGCCCGGCTGGCCCGCCAGCTCGGCAGCCTGGCCCGCGACGGCCACCGGGTGGTCGTGGTCGCCGAGGGCGAGGGCAGCGCGGCGCGCATCGCCGGTCTCCTCCGCCAGGAGGGCCTGGTCGTGCGGGACACGGCCCCGGCTGAGGGCCCGCCCGCCCCCGGCGTGACGGTCGTGGTGGCTCCCCTCGAACGGGGCTTCGTCCTCGGCGCCGCCAGGCTGGCGGTGCTGTCCGAGGCCGACGTGACCGGCCGGCACCGGGCCCACCGCCGCCCCCGCCGCAAGGCCCGGTCTCTCGACTCCGGCTTCTTCGACGACCTGGCCCCCGGGGACTTCGTCGTGCACCACCAGCACGGGGTGGCGCGCTACGGCGGGATGGTGACACGCGCCATCGGCGGGGCCGAGCGCGACTACCTCCTGCTCGAGTACCGGGGCGGGGACAAGCTCTACGTCCCGTCCGACCAGATCGACGCCGTCACGCCCTACACCGGCGGGGAGGCCCCGTCGCTGTCCCGGCTCGGCGGCGCCGACTGGCAGCGGACCAGGCAGAAGGTGCGGGCGGCGGTCCGCGAGATCGCCCAGGAGCTGGTCGTCCTCTACCGGCGGCGGGTCACCACTCCCGGGCACTCCTTCCCCGCCGACACGCCGTGGCAGGCGGAGATGGAGGAGGCCTTCCCGTACGTCGAGACGCCCGACCAGTTGAAGGCGATCAGTGCGGTGAAGGAGGACATGGAGACGGCGGTTCCGATGGACCGGCTGGTGTGCGGGGACGTGGGGTTCGGCAAGACCGAGGTCGCCATCCGGGCCACGTTCAAGGCGGTGCAGGACGGGCGCCAGGTGGCGGTGCTCGTGCCGACGACCCTGTTGGCCCAGCAGCACTTCCAGACGTTCTCGGACCGCTTTGCCCCGTACCCGGTGCGCGTCGAGGTGCTGTCCCGGTTCCTGACGCCGGCCCAGGCCAAGTCGGTCGTCGAGGGCCTGCGCACCGGCGCCGTCGACGTGGTGATCGGCACCCATCGCCTCCTGTCGGGGGACGTGCAGTTCCACAACCTCGGGCTGCTGGTGGTCGACGAGGAGCAGCGCTTCGGCGTCACCCACAAGGAGGCCATCAAGGCCCTGCGCGCCGACGTGGACGTGCTGACCCTCACCGCCACGCCGATCCCGCGCACGCTCGAGATGAGCCTCACCGGCATCCGCGATCTCACCCTGCTGAACACCCCGCCGGCCGAGCGCCAGCCGATCCTCACCTATGTGGGCGAGTTCGACGAGCGCGCCGTCTCCGAGGCCATTCGCCGCGAGCTGTTGCGCGAGGGCCAGGTGTTCTTCGTGCACAACCGCGTGCGCGACATCGACGCCGTGGCCCGGCGCATAGCGGAGCTGGTCCCCGAGGCGCGCCTGGCGGTGGCCCACGGCCAGATGGACGAGGGCAGCCTGGAGAAGGTCGTCCTCGACTTCTGGGACGGGGCCTACGACGTGCTGGTGTGCACGACGATCATCGAGTCGGGCATCGACATGCCCACGGTCAACACCCTCGTCGTCGACCGCGCCGACAGGCTGGGCCTGGGCCAGCTCCACCAGCTGCGGGGCCGGGTGGGGCGCGCCGGCCAGCGCGCCTACGCCTATCTGTTCTTCCCCCCGGACCAGAAGCTCCCCGAGGAGGCCTACGAGCGGCTGCGCACCATCGGCGAGCACACCGAGCTGGGCAGCGGGTTCAAGATCGCCATGCGCGATCTCGAGATCCGCGGCGCCGGCAACCTGCTCGGGCGGGACCAGTCCGGCCACATCGCGGCGGTCGGGTACGACCTGTACGTGCGGATGGTCAGCGAGGCGGTGGCCGAGCTCAAGGGGGAGGAGCTGCGCCCGCCGGCCGAGATCAAGCTCGACCTGCCCCTCGACGCCCACCTCCCGGTCACCTACGTCGAGCGGGAGGACCTGCGCCTCGAGGCCTACCGCCGGCTGGCGGCGGTCAAGACCGCCGCCGAGGTCGACGACATCGAGGCGGAGTGGGCCGACCGGTTCGGGCCCCTGCCCGATCCGGCCCGGGCCCTGCTCCGGGTGGGCCGGCTGCGGGCCGAGTGCGCCCGCACCGGAGTCACCGAGGTGTCGGTCCTGGCCGCCCGGCCCGTCCCCTCGGGCGCCGCCACCGCCCGGATCAGCCCGCTGGCCCTCAAGGCCAGCGCCCACATGCGCCTGCAGCGGCTGTTCCCGAAGGCGGTGTACAAGGAGGACCAGGGCCAGCTGATCGTCCCCCTCCCGCCCAAGTCCGACCCGGCCGACGCCGTGGCCGAGCTCCTGTCCCAACTGGTCCCCGAGGAAGCGGCTGCGTAACTTGGCCCGACCGTGAAGAAGCTCCTCTCCCTCCTCGCGGGCGCGGCCGGGCTGGCCGGCCTGGCCGTCGGGACATCGGCG
>DASUHN010000292.1 GCA_036273495.1 Acidimicrobiales bacterium
GGGGGACGGGGCGGGCACGGTCGTGCCCAGGTTGTCGATGAGGCGGGTGGTGCCGAGACGGGCGGCCACCAGGATGCGGACCTCCCGGCCGGGGGCGAGAGCGGCCGGCACGGCCAGGGTGTCGGGATCGACGGCGGCGGCGTAGTCCAGCCGGAAGCGGGGCTCGGAGGCCACGGTGCGGGCCACCTCGGCGGCGACGGCGCCGGGCTCGGTACCGCCCGCCGCCACGGTGGCGGCGCCCCGGAGGAGGGCGGCGTGGAGCAGGGGGGCAACGGCCCGCTCCTCGGCCGAGAGGTAGGCGGTGCGCGACGACAGGGCCAGCCCGTCGGGCTCCCGGACGGTCGGGCACCCGACGACCTGGACCGGGAACGACAGGTCGGCGGCCAGCCGGCGGACGACGGCCAGCTGCTGGAAGTCCTTCTCCCCGAAGTAGGCCCGGCACCGCCCGGCGATGGCGAACAGCTTGGCCACCACCGTCGAGACCCCGTCGAAGTGGCCGGGGCGGCTGGCCCCCTCCAGGGTGTCGGTGAGGCCCGAGACGCGGACCGACGTGAGGACGGGGCCGGGGTACATCTCCTCGACCGGGGGGCTGAACAGGACGGCAGCGCCGCAGTCGGCGGCCAGGGCGGCGTCGGCGGCCAGGGTGCGGGGGTAGCGGGACAGGTCCTCGCCCGCCCCGAACTGCAGCGGGTTGACGAACACCGTCACCGCCACCACGTCGCACTCCGCCGCCGCCCGGCGGACCAGGGACGCGTGCCCGGCGTGGAGGGCGCCCATGGTCGGGACCAGGCCGACCGAGCGCCCGTGGGCCCGGTGGGCGTCGAGGGCGGCGGAAAACGCCGCGATCGAGGTGAGCTGCTCCAGCTGCGACAAGACGTACTCCCCGACGTTCCGGCCCCCGTGAGGGGTGCCGTTCGTACTCGCCCTAAAGATTACCCGCCGGGGCCACGTTTCCCTCCACGCGGGTCTCCCAGCCGAACGGAACCAGGTCCGGGGCCAGGTCGGACAGGGGGGTGAGCACGAAGCGCCGCTCCCACATGCGGGGGTGGGGGACGACCAGGTCGGGCTCGTCCACCTCCAGGTTCCCGACCAGCAGGACGTCGACGTCGAGGGTGCGGGGGCCCCACCGCTCGCCGGGGGGCCGGACCCGGCCGGCGGCCTGCTCGAGGGACCGGGCCAGCTCGAGCAGCTCCCGGGGGGAGCGCCGGGTGTCCAGCTCGACCACCGCGTTCAGGTACGGACCCTGGTCCTCCCGGCCCCCGACCGGCCCGGTCTCGTAGACGGTCGAGACGGCGACCACCCGGTCGGCCTCGCGGAGGGCCGCCAGGGCGCCCCGGAGGTGGGACCAGCGGTCCCCCAGGTTCGAGCCGAGGCCCAGGAACGCCCTCAACGCCGGCCGGCCCTCACCGGCTGCGGGTGAGCCGCACCCCCGCCGACCCCAGGTCGACCGGGACGGGCGGGCGCAGCTTGCGCACGCTGACGGTCACGGCGCGCACCCGGGCGTCGGTCAGCAGGGCCCCGGCCACCCGGGCCGCCAGCGCCTCGAGGAGCTCGAAGCTCTCCTCCCCGACGACGCGGGCGGCGGCCTCGGCGATGGCCCCGTAGTCGACGGTGTCGTGGAGGTCGTCGCTGGCGCCGGCCGGGCCGAGGTCCACCTCGAGATCGAGGTCGAGCTCGAAGGGCTGGGCCCGGGCCCGCTCCTCGGGCAGCACGCCGTGGGTCCCCACGACCCGCAGGCCCCGCAGCTCGATGCGGTCGGCCGCCCCGTCCCCGGCCCCGCCGGCCGTCAACTGGGCCCGGGGCGGGCCGGATGGGGCGGGAGCATGGTGAGCAGCTCCCGGCCGGTGGATCCCATGACCCGGTGCAGCATCCGCTCCACGACGGTGATGGCGCGGGGCGGGTCCTCGATCCGGCCCGACCAGAGGAGGAAGGCGGCCACCACCCCCATCACCCGGTCCCCGAGCTCCTCCTGGTGGACGAGGATCCGCTCCCCCGCCCCCAGCCACTGCTCGATGCTCGTGAACAGCTCGGCCAGCTCGGCGGTGACGTCCCCGCCGCTGGGGAGGGGCAGCTGGGACCACTTGAGCCCCTCCTCCTCGTAGGCGTGGAGGTTGTGGGGGGAGGCCAGCAGGGTCACCACCCGGGTGAAGCCCTGCTCCCGGAGCCAGATGATCTCCTCCTGGCGGCGCACCCGGCGGTGGTTGCGGGCGTACCCGCCCGGGCGCTCGGACACCGCCAGCTGCCCGGCCAGGATCCACGTGAAGTTCCGCGGCGGGATCCCCGCCGCCCAGCGCCCCTTCACCGCCGGCCCCCGCTCACACCGGCACCGGCTCGGACAGGAGACGGGCGGCCTGGACCGTCGGGGCCACGTCGTGGACCCGGACCATGGCCGCGCCCGACTCCATGGCCCACACCGCGGTGGCCAGCGACGGCTCGAGGCGGTCGTGGACGTCGAGCTCGGGCTCGGACCCCTCGGTCCCGGCCCCGACGCGGCCGAGGAAGGACTTCCGGCTGGTGCCCACCAGCACGGGCCGGCCCAGGGCGACGAGGCGGTCGAGACCGGCCAGGAGGGCCAGGTTGTGGGGGCCGGTCTTGCCGAAGCCGATGCCGGGGTCGACCCAGATCTCGCCGACACCGGCGGCATCGGCCGCCCCGATCCGCCCCGCCAGGAAGGCGGCCACCTCCCCGACCACGTCGTCGTAGCGGGGGTCCTGCTGCATGGTGGCCGGTGTGCCCCGCATGTGCATGGCCACCCAGCCGACCCCGAGCCGGGCCGCCACCACCTCGAGCGACGCCGAGACGTCGTTCAGGAGGCTGGCGCCGGCCGCCACCGCCGCCTCGGCCACCGCCGCCTTGGTGGTGTCGACCGAGACCCGGACGTGGGGGGCCAGGGCGGCCACCACCGGGACCACCCGGGCCAGCTCCTCGGCCTCGGGAACGGGCTCGGCTCCGGGCCGGCTCGACTCCCCCCCGACGTCGACCACGTCGGCTCCCTCGGCCACCATCTCCAGCCCCCGGGCCACGGCGGCGTCCCGGTCGTACCACTCGCCCCCGTCCGAGAAGGAGTCCGGGGTCACGTTGAGGACGCCCATGACGAGGGGGCGGACGCCGGACATGTCGGCCAAGGGTATCGGTGAGGCGGCGCGCCGACGGGACCCGGGGATGGCCGAATCCCCCCGGTCAGCGGGAGCCGTGGATGAACTGGAGGGCCTCGGCGCGGGTGGCCGGGCTCTCCCGGAACAGGCCCCGCACGGCCGAGGTCACCGTCACCGAGCCCGGCTTGCGCACCCCCCGCATCGACATGCAGAGGTGCTCGGCCTCGACCACGACCATGACGCCGCGGGGCTGCAGGCTCTTGTCGATCTCGTTGGCGATCTCGGTGGTGAGGCGCTCCTGGACCTGGGGTCGCTTGCTCACCACGTCGACGAGCCGGGCCAGCTTGGACAGGCCGGTGATGCGCCCGTCCTCGTTCGGGATGTAGGCGACGTGCGCCTTGCCCACGAACGGAACGAGATGGTGCTCGCAGACCGAGTACAGGGCGATGTCCTTGACCATCACGATCTCGTCGTGGTCGGCCTCGAAGGTGGTGGCGAGGTGACGGTCGGCCGAGTCGGACAGCCCGCTGAAGATCTCCTCGTACATCTTGGCGACGCGGTACGGCGTGCGCTGCAGGCCGTCACGGCCCGGGTCCTCCCCGATGGCGACGAGGATCTCGCGCACCGCCGCCTCGATGCGGGGCCGGTCGACGCTCACTCGGATCCGCCGGACCCGCCGTACACCCGCACACAGCGCAGGTTCCGGTAACGCTCGGCGACGTCGAGGCCGTAGCCGACCACGAAGTCGGCGGGGATGCGGAACCCGACGTAGCGCAGGCCGGGGTCCTGGCGCTGCTGGCCCTCCTTGAGCAGCAGGGCGCACACCTCGAGGGAGGCCGGGTTGCGGGCCAGGAGGTTGCGCCGGAGGTAGGACAGCGTCAGGCCCGAGTCGACGATGTCCTCGACGAGCAGGACGTGGCGCCCGGTGAGATCGGCGTCGAGGTCCTTCACGATGCGGACCACGCCGCTGGTCTTGGTGGCGGTCCCGTACGACGCCACGGCCATGAAGTCGCACTCCACCGGCAGGTCGATGGCGCGGGAGAGGTCGGACATGAACATGAACGCCCCCTTGAGCACGCCGACGAGCAGCGGGGGGCGGTCCCGGTAGTCCCGGGTGATCTCGGCGCCGAGCTCGGCCACCCGCTCGACCAGCTCCTTCTCCCCCACCACGACGGGACCGAGAAGGGGATCGGTGGCCACGCTCACGGCCGCGCAGGCTAATCGTGTGCGAAATAGAGCCGGCCGGCCCGCCGGCGCACGGTCACCCCGCGGCCCACCTCGGCGGCGCGCGCCTCCAGGCGGACCACGGCCATCACCCTCTCGATCGCCGCCGCCGACGGGGGGCGCCCGCCCAGCTCGCCGCGCAGCCACGCCCGCAGGGCCCGGCGGGCCAGGGGGGCCGGCGCCGCCGCCACCTCGGCCACCGCCTGCGGGTCGATCCCGGCCGCCAGGGCGTCGAGCTGGTCGGCGTCGGCGGCCAGGAGCGCCGCCTGCCGGGCGATCAGGGCCGCCACGTCCCGGCCCCCCACCCGCTCCAGGAGCGGCATCACCTCGTGGCGCACCCGGTTGCGGCGCATGTCGAGGCAGGCGTTGGTCGGGTCGACGACCGGGGTCAGCCCCGCCTCGAGGCACAGCCGGCCGGTCTCCTCCCGGCGCAGGCCCAGGATCGGATGGGACGGCCCGGCCCTCATCCCGGCCAGCCCGTCCAGGCCGGCGCCCCGCAGGAGGTTGAGGACAACCGTCTCGGCCTGGTCGTCGGCGGTGTGGCCGGTTGCGGCGCCGGCCGGGAGCACCGAGCGGCGGGCGTCCCGGGCCCGCTCCTCGACGTTGGGCCCGGGCGCGACCGGCGCCCGCAGGGACACGAAGCCGGCGCCGAACCGCTCCGCCGCCGCCGCCACGACATCGGCCTCGCCGGCCGACTCGGGGCGCAGGGCGTGGTCGACGTGGTAGGCCGAAACCCGGCACCCCGCCGCCACCGCCAGCACCAGCAGGGCCAGCGAGTCCGCCCCGCCGGAGACGGCGCAGGCCAGCTCCGTGCCGGCCGGCGGGAACGAGCAGCGGGCCAGCAGGCCCGCCCCCAGCTCAGCCGGACCGGGGTAGGACGACACCCTGGCGGGTGAGAGCGACCAGCTCGGGGACGCTCGGCACCGCCAGCCGGCGGGCAATCCGGCGCAGGCTGGCGTACACGTTCGACCGGCTCACCCCGAGGCGCTCGGCCGCCTCCAGCACGGTCGCGGTGTCCCGGATGGCGGAGAGCAGCTCCTTCTGCTTGTCCGACAGGGCCTCCACGGCAACCTCGTCGACGCTCGGGCCGGGGCGGGCCTCGGTGGGCGACGGCGGCCGCTCCAGCCGCGACAGGCGGGGCCGGGCGGCGTTGGGGTACTCCGCCGGCGAGCCGTCCTGGCCCCTCTCGATGCGGGCCAGCTGCGCCAGGGCGGCCCGCTGGGCGGCACGGCGCTGCTCGAGCTCGGTGCCGGCCATGAGGGCCCGGCCGAGATGGGCCCGCAGGTCGGAGGCCGAGAACGGCTTGGTGATGTAGAACACGGCCCCCTCGATGCCGCCCCGGATGCGGTCCATCTCCGAGGTGCGCGCCGTCAGCATGATCACCGGGATCGAGGCAACGGTCGGCTCGGGATCGGACTTGAGGGCGGTGAGGACCTCGAAGCCGTCCATGCCCGGCATGGTCACGTCGAGGATGACGGCGTCGAATGCACCCTCGTCGACCATCTCCAGCGCCTGGGCGCCGCTGGACGCCACGTCGACCTGGTGGCCGTCGGTCTCCAGGGTCACCCGGATCAACGTGGCGATGTCGGGCTCGTCATCGACGACGAGGACCCTGGGCATCGGCGCAGAGAGTAGTCAGGGCGCGTTAGTCAGGAGCAGCTAACGGGTGTCAGGGGCGCCAAGCGCCACCGGGATCAGGCGGCGCCGGCGCCCTGGCGCTCGATCCAGAGGGCCGGCCGGCGCACCTCGTCGAGGGTCGGCACCTCCTCGGGTCCCAGCCACACCCGCTTCATGGCGGCCGGGCCGAGCCCGGCCTCGGCCGCGGCGATGAAGCGCTCCCCCTCCTCGTACTGGCGGAGCTTGGCCTCGATGCCCACGACCTGCTGCAGCACCCGCGACAGCCCGCCGCGCTCCTGCCGGCGCTGCCGCAGGACCCGGGAGAAGCGCTCCGCCTCCGGCACCACGCCGGCGCCGGCCCGGTCCATGGTCACGTCCCCGTGCCCCTCGAGCACGCTCATCAGCGCCTGCACCTTGCGTAGGACGGCGGCCTGCTCGTCGCCGGCCAGCAGGGCCAGCAGTCCGCCGTCGGCCAGGGGGTTGCGCCCGGCGCGCATCTCCTCGACCGAGCGGCGCAGGCCCTCGATCAGCCGGCGCGGGTCGGGGTCCACCGAATCGATGGCCTCGTTCACCAGCCCCACGAAGTAGTCGCGCATCCACGGCACGCCGGTGAACTGGGCCCGGTGGGTGACCTCGTGCAGGGCCAGCCACAGCCGGAACTGGGCGGGGGGAAAGGCGTAGCGCTTCTCGAGGGCCAAGACGTTGGGGCCCACGTAGTAGACGATGTCCTGCTCGTCGGGATCGTCGTCCTCGACCAGCAGCAGGTCGTACTGGCCCAGCACCCGCGTCGACATCCAGCCGAGGAGGGTGCCCACCTGCACGCCGGCCACGTTGCGCCCGACGGCCGCCAGGGGCGCCACCGGCATCCGCTCCGAGATGCGCCGGGTGAGCGGGCTGACCAGCCGCCGGAACGACGCCACGTTTGCGCCCACCCAGCCCTGGCGGTCGGTCACCCGGGCCCGGGCCGGACCGGCCAGGGACCTGAGGCCGGTCTCCTCCGCCACCAGCTGCTCGGCCTGGGCCGTGGCCTCGGCGAAGTCGGCCTCCAGCGAGGCGTAGTGGTACGACCGGGCCAGGGGGTCGGTGCCCGCCACCCGTCCCGCCACCCGGGCGGCCAGCTCCCAGTTGACCGGGTCCTGGTTGACCGGGCCCTGGTTGACGGGGTCCTCGGCCGGCGCCTCGGTGGGCGCCGTCACGCCAGGCCGTCGGGGCGGAAGTGGAGCTCCTCGTGCCGGATGGCCTGGGCGATGCGGATCCGCAGCGTCTCGGGGACGTCGTCGTGGCACTTGCTGGCGATCATCAGGCGCACCTCGGCCTCGAAGTCGAACGCCTCCAGGCAGGGCCCGCAGTCGTCGAGATGGGCCTGGATCTCGGTCCGGCGCTGCGGGGTGAGCTCCCCGTCCAGGAAGTGGTAGAGGCGGTGGATCGCCTCGCTGCAGTCGTCACCCATGGACCTACAGACCCCTCACCCGACCAGCCCTCGCTCGCGTCCGAACTCGACCAACGCCCGCTGGAGAGCCTTTCTTCCACGGTGGAGCCGGGACATGACGGTGCCGATGGGGACGTCCATGATTTCGGCGATCTCCTTGTAGGAGAAGCCCTCGACGTCGGCCAGCAGGACGGCCATCCGGAACGACTCCGGCAGCGACTCGAGGGCCTCTTTCACCTCGCTGTCGGTGAACAGGTCCATGACCTGGTCCTCGGCGCTGCGCCCGGCGGTGGAGGCCTCCAGGCCCCCCAGGCGCCGGAAGAGGTAGAGGTCCTCGACGTCGTCCACGTCGGCCTGCTCGGGCCGGCGCTTCCGGGCCCGGTAGGAGTTGATGAAGGTGTTGGTGAGGATCTTGTACAGCCAAGCCTTGAGGTTGGTCCCCTCCTGGAAGGAGTCGTAGGCCCGGTAGGCCTTCAGGTACGTCTCCTGGACGAGGTCCTCGGCGTCCGCCGGGTTGCGCGTCATCCGCAGGGCGGCGGAGTACAGCGAAGGCATGTGCTCCATCGCCGCCTCGGCGAAGGTTGCCCGGTCGGCCACCTCCGAACCCTACCGGTCGGGCCCCGAAACTCCCACGCGCAGAGGTGAGCCGTTGGTCACGTCGGGATCCCCCGGTCCGGCCCCCAGCCAGGCCCGCGACCGCCACCGCCGGGCCAGGACCACAGTGCGGGTGGCCAGCCAGCAGGTCAGCGCCCCCCAGACCCCGGCCAGCCCGAGGGAGTGGTGGAAGGCGGTGGCCAACGCCAGGGGGAGGAAGCCTCCGAGGGCCACGATCATCGCCCGGCGCAGGGCCGCGAAATCCCCCGCCCCGAGCAGGATCCCGTCGAGCTCGAAGGCCGCCGCCGCCAGCGGCAGGGACGCGCCGACGAAGATCAGCCCGATCATCGCCTGGTGGCGCACCGCCGGGTCGGACGTGAACGCCGCCGGCAGGAGCGGGGACAGGGCGGCGGTGGCCGCCCCGAGGCCGGCCGAGACCAGCACGCCCCACCGCAGGACCCGCCGCGACACCCGCAGCGCCGCCTCGGTCGCGCCGGGCCCCCGCGCCCCGTGGGTCCCGAGGGTCTCCCCGATCAGGATCTGGGCGGGCACGGCCAGGGCGTCCAGGGACATCGCCACGAGCAGCCAGATCTGGAGGGCGATCTGGTGACCCCCCAGGCGGACCACGCCCAGCCGGGCCGCCACCACGGTGCTGCCGTTGAGGGCGGCCACCAGCGCCAGGGTCCGCACCACCAGCACGGCGCCGGACCGCACCAGGCGGCGGGCCTCGCTCCGGTCCGGGCGCAGGGGGACCCGCCGGGCCCGGGCCCGGCGGCGGCTCACCGAGACGAACGCCACCGCCGCCAGCGCCTGGGCCCCGACGGTGCCGAGGGCCGAGCCCGCCACCCCCCAGCCGGCGCCGTACACCAGACCGATCTCGACGACCACGTTGACGGCGTTGCTCACCAGCACGATGGCGAACGGCGTCCGCGTGTCGGCCAGCCCCCGCAGGTGGCCGTTGCCGGCCAGCATCACGAGGACGAACGGCATCCCGGCCGCGGCGACGCGCAGGTAGGTGACGGCTTTGGGGAGGTCGGCGCCGTGGGCCCCGGCCAGCACCGCCAGGGGGTGGGCGGCTCCCGCCACCAGCGCGGCCAGGGCCAGGCCGAGGGCGGCGGCGAGCCAGTAGGCGGTGGCGGCGGCCCGGAACGCGCCGGCGTCGTCCCCCGAGGCGCGGAGGAAGGCGACCCGGGGCGTGGTGGCCATGGCCAGGAAGCCGCACCCGTAGACGAGGAGGTTGAGCACGGCGGAGGCCACCGCCAGACCTCCGAGCGACGCCCGGCCGAGGTGGCCGACGATGGCGGTGTCGGTCAGGTTGTAGACCGGCTCGACGACGAGGGCCCCGAGGGCGGGGCCGGCCAGGGCCAGGATGCGGCGGTCAGCGGCGTCGATTCCCCCAGCCTGCCGTAGGGTTGCCCGCGTGAGGGTCCTCGTCACGGGCGGTGCCGGATTCATCGGCGGGGCGCTGGCCCGCCGGCTCCTCGAGGCCGGTCACGAGGTCGTGGCGGCGGACCGTCGGCCGGTGGTGCCGGCGCTCGCCGCCGACCTGCACGGGATCGTCACTGGAGACCTGCGTGAGCCCGAGGTGGCGGACAAGGCGGTGACCGAGGGGACCGACGCCGTGCTGCACCTCGCCGCCGCCACGTCGGTGCTGCGCTCGGTCGAGGACCCCGACGACGTCTACCGCTCCAACGTCGCCATGACCCACCACCTGCTCGAGCGGTGCCGGCTGATCGGCGTCCCCCGGCTCGTGCTGGCGTCGACCAACGCCGTGGTCGGGACCGGCGCCGGCGGCGGGGTGATCGACGAGTGGGCGCCCCTCGTGCCCCTGACGCCGTACGGCGCCACCAAGGCCGCAGGGGAGATGCTCCTGTCCGCCTACCGCAACTCCTACGGGATGAGCACGGTGGCGCTGCGCCTCACCAACGTCTACGGCCCCGGGGTGGGGGTGAAGGACGGCCTGGTGGCCCGGCTGTTCAAGGCGGCCCGGGCCGGCCACGGGATCCGGATCAACGGTGACGGCCTCCAGGTCCGGGACTACGTGTACCTCGACGACACCATCGCCGCCTTCGCCACGGCCATGACGGCCGCCCCCGACTCCTTCCCGGGCACGGTCGTGGTGGGATCGGGCCAGTCGTTCAACGTCCTCCAGCTCCACGAGCTGGTGTGCGAGGTGACGGGCGTGGCCATCCCGGCCGAGCACGTCCCGGCTCCCCCCGGGGAGATGCGGGCCGTGGTCGTCGACCGCAGCCTGGCGGCGGCCAGCGGCCTAGCCGACCCCGTCCCGCTGGCCGAGGGCCTCGCCCGGACGTGGCGGGCGTGGCCGGCCTCGTAGCCCCACCGCGACCAGCGCCATCCCGCCGAGGGCCCCGAGGACGCTTAGCAGCAACCCGAGGTAGGTCCGGCCCGGCCGGTACGAGAACCGCACGTCCCACCGCCCGGCCGGGATGGTGGCGGCCTGCAGGAACCCCGACCGGCCGACCACCGACGTCACCGACCGGCCCGGCGCCGGCGCGCCGGACACGCTGACCGGGGTGAGGGTGGCCTTCCAGCCCGGGGCCCACGACTCGCTGCGGACGAGGACCACCGGGGCCGGGGTGTCGACCCGGAACCGGGCCGAGCCGTCCCGGGCGGGCGCCGACTCCGGAACCGGCGGGGAGACCGACTGGGCGGCGGTGCCCACCGTGCCGCCGGGGACCTCGAGCACGGCGCGGGACAGGGCGTCGGTGTTGCGGAAGGCGGCCATCCCCGCCACCGGGCCCACCGGCACCCAGCGCGGCGGCACCAGCAGACCGGTCACGTCCCCGGGCGCCGAGGGGCCGACCAGGACCAGGCCGAGCTGGAGCTGGTCGGCGCGCCGGTCGGCCAGCACCCGGGGGTCGAGGGCGCCCTGGGCGTGGGACCCGGTGCCGGCGTCGTAGGCACCCTGCACCACCGAGCCGTAGCCCTGGACGCTCGGCACGCCCGCCATCACGTTGAGGTCGGGCACCCGGAGCACGTCGGGGCCGCTGCGGACGTAGCCGGGATAGCCGAGGAGCGGGTCGTAGACGGCGTAGCGCGAGCCGGGCGGGAGGGCCGAGACCAGCTGGGTGTCGGCGGCCTGGCGGGTCGCCAGGACCGAGGTGGCCTCCCACCCGTAGGCGGCGTTGGCGAAGAAGAAGGCCAGGTCGAGCGCGGTCAGGGCCACGACCGCCCGGCTCCGTGCCCCCGGGCCCCACCGGTGCCCCCTCACCAGGATGACCACCACGCCCCCGGACAGCACGAGGGCGGCGGCGGCGTAGGGCCAGCCCCGGGGCAGGACCCCGCCGTTGTTCTGGAGCCAGTGGGCCACGCCCCCCGGCCAGAACACGCCGGTCAGCACGAGCGCCAGGACGCAGCCCGGGGCGGCCAGGGCCGCCGCCCGGGCCAGGCGGCCGCCCCGCCACCCGGTGCCCACGAAGCGGTCGAGCCAGATGGAGAATAGGACGGCGCCGGCCACGTCGGCCACGCCCAGGTTCCGGCTCTGGAGGCGCTGACCCCCGTACAGCGGGAGGTGGACCAGGAGCCGGCCCAACGGCGTGAACCCGCCCAGGGCCAGCAGGATGCCGACCACGGCCAACACGACCCAGACCCCGGCGGCGTCGCCGGCCCGGCGCCACGACACCACCACGCCCAGGGCGCCGGCCAGCCCGAGCAGGCCCACGTAGCCGGAGACCTCGGGGAGGTTGTAGTTCCCGGCGTAGGTCGGGAGGTGCAGCGCCCCGAAGCCACCGAGCACGAACGGAAAGGCCTCGAGGAGGAGAAGGGGCGCGGCCAGCGACCCCGCCGAGAAGGCGGTGTAGGAGCTGACCGAGCGCTGCGACCCGCCCTGGAAGGCCAGCCCCGGCAGCATCTGGCCGGCGCCGAGCAGCCCGGCGACGACGGCCCCGACCACGATCCAGCCCACCAGCCGGGCCCGGGTCCCCGCCGGCGCCCGCCACCAGCGCCACCCGGCGTAGACCGCCACGACGATCGCCACGTTGCTGACGGCGCGGGGGTCCCCGCCGAGGCACACCAGCCCTCCCCCCAGGCCCAGCACCCCCGTCCAGACGACCGGCCGGCCGGAGTCGGCGAGGCGGTCGAGCGCCAGCAGGAGCCACGGGGTCCAGGCCATCCCCTCGACGAGGCCGAGGTGGGCCAGGTGGGCCACCATGAACCCGGACCAGGAGAACACCACCGCGCCGAGCGAGGCGGCCAGCACGCTGCGGCCCCGTCCCCGCAGGAACAACAGCATCCCGGTCCCGGCGGCGGCGTAGGTCAGGGTCTGGCCCAGCCCCCAGGCCAGCGGCCCCGGCAGGAAGGAGAACAGCAGGCTGGCCGGGTACAGGCTCCCGGCGTTGAACCCGCCGAGGAGGGCGGTCCCGCTCCAGTCGTAGGGGTTCCACAGCGGGAGCACGCCGTGGCGCAGGTCGGCCCCGGACAGCACCCGCAGCGGGTAGTTCTGGGTCAGGTCGTCGCCGGGAACCAGGATGTGGCCAAAGGCGAGGGGGACCAGGAAGATGCCTGCGGCCAGGGCGACCAGGCCGGCCGCCGCCAGCCGGGTCCGGTTCAACGGGAGCGGCGCCGCTCCCGCCACCACGTCCCGACCAGGGCCCGGGAGAACCGCCATCCGTAGGAGAGGCTGCCACCCTTCTTGCTCGCTCCGGACGAGCGGCGGGCGTGGCTCACCGGGACCTCGGCGTACCGGAACCCCCGGCACACGGCCGACACCAGCAGCTCGGCGGCCTGGAACTGCGGCTGGCGCAGCTCGACCCCGACGGCCACCTCCGCCGTCATCACCCGCAGGCCGTTGGCGGGATCGGTCACCCTGGCCCCGGTCAGGACCCGGATCAGCCCGGCGAAGACCACCACCCCCGCCCCGCGGACCGACCACCTCTCCGGATCACGGCGGTCCCGGGTGCCCGAGACGAGATCGGCCTCACCCGCCGAGACGACCTCGACCAGCCGGGGCAGGTCGCCAGCCGCCCACTGGCCGTCGGCGTCGAGGGTGGCCAGGAAGCGGGCCCCGTGCTCGACCGCCAGGAGATATCCGGTCCGCAGGGCCGCGCCCTGGCCGGAGTTGACGGGGAGGCGACACACCAGGGCGCCGGCGGAGGCGGCGCGGTCACCCGTGCCGTCGCCGCTGCCGTCGTCGATCACGAGGACAGCGGTGTCCAGCCCGGCCATGGTGGCGGGAACCGAGGACACCACCGTGGCGACGGTGCCGGCCTCCTCGTAGGCGGGGACCACCACGACCAGCGGCGGCAGGGCCAAGCCGGGATGGTCGCGGCGGAACCGCTCGGCGGCGTCCGCCTCGGCGAGGGCCGGGACGGCCGGCGCGGCCAACGAGCTAATCGGCGGCGACGTCGAGGTCGGCGGTGGGAACCGGGAGGGCGCTGCTCCGGGCCCGCCACTCGACGGTCGGCCGGATGGCAGCCGGGTCGACCCGGGACTCGTTGCGCTCGACGACGGTGAACAGCGACTCGATCAGGGTGTCCGACAGGAGGTGGGGCCGCAGCCCGAGGTCGAGCAGCTTGGTGTGGGCGGCCCGGTAGTAGTGCTCCTGGGCCTCGACGCGGGGATCGGGGATCGACTCGATGACGGCCCGGCGGGGGGACAGGCCCGCCACCAGCTCCGCCAGCTGGAGGACGGAGAAGGACTCGGTGAACTGGTTGAAGACCCGGTACTCGCCCCGGTCGGGGGGATTCAGGATCGCCAGCTCCACGCAGGCGAGGGTGTCGCGCAGGTCGAGGAAGCCCCGGGTCTGGCCGCCGGACCCGTAGACCGTGAGCGGGTGGCCCACCACCGCCTGGACGATGAACCGGTTGAGGACGGTCCCGAACACGCCGTCGTAGTCGAAGCGGGTGGCCAGCTCGGGATGCAGGGTGGTCTCGTCGGTCGCCACCCCGTAGACCACGCCCTGGTGGAGGTCGGTGGCCCGCACCCCCCAGATCCGGCAGGCGAAGCGCATGTTGTGGGAGTCGTGGACCTTGGACAGGTGGTAGAAGGAGCCGGGCTGCATCGGGTAGGGCAGGGTGTCGGTGCGGCCCCGGTGGGTGATCTCGATGAAGCCCTCTTCGATGTCGATGTTCGGGGTCCCGTACTCCCCCATGGTCCCGAGCTTCACCAGGTGGCAGTCGGGGGCCCGCTCGGCGATGGCGTAGAGCAGGTTGAGCGTCCCCACCACGTTGTTGACCTGGGTGTACACGCAGTGGGAGCGGTCGATCATCGAGTAGGGCGCCGACCGCTGCTCGGCGAAGTGGACCACGGCGTCGGGGGCGAAGCGGTCCACCGTGGCATCCACGAACGCCGGGTCCGTGAGGTCCCCGACGAACAGGTCGAGGCTGCGCCCCGACAGCTCGGCCCAGCGCCGCAGTCGGGTCCGCAGGGAGGCGATGGGCACCAGCGACTCGGCCCCGAGCTCGTGGTCGTAGCCCCGCCGGGCGAAGTTGTCCACCACCCCCACGTCGTGGCCCCGGCCCGACAGATGCAACGCCGTCGGCCAGCCCAGGTATCCGTCACCACCGAGCACCAGAATCCGCATCAAGCCTCCTGTACCGGGCGGGAAAGCTACCGGACCGGGCCGGGCACCCCGCATTTCGCGGCAGTCTGCCCACGCCACCTGAGAGGCGGCTGGGCAGAGACTGGGAGCTCCCGTGGTCCTTTCCCGGAGGGCTTTTCCCCTGGGCCTAAAGCTCCCCCGGGGTCCGGTCGATTAGAGCCCGAATGCGCATTCTCGGCGTGCCCGCACTCGCGGTCGCCGGCGTAACGGCGGCAGTGGCCACGTTCGGGGTGGTGGATACCGCTCCCGCAACGGCGGCCACCCTGGCCGGGGCCATGGTGGTCCCGGCGGGAGGACCCGCCTTCGCCGCCGACGCCCCCGACCCGGACATCCTCCGGGCCGGGCGGACCTACTACGCCTACACGACCGGCACCACCTGGGGGAACCACATCGGGGTGCTCGAGTCGAGCCAGCCCTCCTCCGGGTTCCACACCGTGACCGGGGCCAGCTGGGGCTCGACCGCCCTCGGGCCCCTGCCCGCCTGGCAGCGGGTCGACACCCAGACCTCCCCCGGCGTCTTCTACTGGGCCGGGCACTACGTGATGTTCTACGACGCCATCGCGACCAGCTCGGGCCTGTACTGCATCTCGGTGGCCACCTCGGCGCAGCCCCAGGGCCCCTTCGTCGACCGCAGCAGCGGGCCGCTGATCTGCCAGTGGCTCCTCGGCGGCTCGGTCGACCCGGCCCCGTTCGTGGACCCGTCCGGGCGGCCGTGGCTGTACTGGAAGTCGAACGGCGGCGCCTCGAACCAGCCCGCCCACCTGTGGGTGGCGGCCCTCGGTGGGGACGGGACGACGCTGGCCTCCCCGGCCACCGACGTGTTGGACCAGAACACGGTGGCCCATCCCTGGCAGACCACGATCGAGAACCCGTCGATGGTGTACACGCTGGGCGGGTACTACCTGTTCTTCGCCGGGGGCGGCTGGCAGACGCCCGGGTACGCCGAGGGCTACGCGGTGTGCGCCGGCCCCGCCGGGCCGTGCACCCAGACGTCGGCCGGGCCCCTCCTCACGTCGTACGCCTCGGCGGCGGGACCGGCGGCGGGCAACGCCTTCCCCGACGCCGCCGGCAACCTGTGGCTCTCCTACGCGGCATGGACGGCCGGCTGCACGTCGTATGCGTGCGGTGGCCAACGGCGCCTGTACGTGGCCCCGCTCACCCTGCTGCCGAGATCGCTCAACGCCCCGATCGTCGGCCGGGCCGACACCCCCGACCACAGTGGGTACTGGCTCGTCGCCTCGGACGGTGGGGTGTTCACCTTCGGCGACGCCGGCTTCTACGGCTCGGCCGGCGCCATCCGGCTGGCCCGGCCGATCACCGCCATGGCGTCGACCCCTGACGGCCGCGGCTACTGGCTGGTGGCGTCGGACGGCGGCGTGTTCACCTACGGGGACGCCGGCTTCTACGGCTCCACGGGCGGGATCCGCCTACCGGAGCCCATCGTGGGCGTCCAGCCGTCGATCGACGGCCACGGCTACCGCCTGCTCACCGCCGACGGCAGCGCCTACAAGTTCGGCGACGCCTGAGCTGTTTGTTAACCCGCCGGGTCCCCTACACCCCGGCTCCTCCGCCAGGCGGGGGCCCCAGCCCCGCCGGCGGCCGTCTCACTCCCGGCCCGGCGGGCTGAAGACCTAGTAGGTCTCCAGCTCCTCCAGGCCGGCGCTGAACTCGCAGGCCCGGTCCCGCCCGGTCTGCTTGGCCGCGTACATGGCGGCGTCGGCGCGCCCCACCGTCTTCTCGGGCGTGTCGTCCGGGCCGTGCAGCGCCACCCCGGCGCTGAAGGTGACGTCGGGGGCAACCTCCCGCCACGCCACCAGTAGGCGGTCGGTGGCCGACAGCGCCGTGTCCCCCGCCTGACGCAGGACGAGGAGGAACTCCTCCCCGCCGTAGCGGGCCACCTCGTCCTGGTCACGGATCCGCGACTGGAGGAACGTGGCGAGGCGGCGCAGGGTCTCGTCACCGACCCCGTGGCCGTGCCGGTCGTTGACGTCCTTGAAGTGGTCGAGGTCGATGATCACGACGGCGTCGGACGGCCGCAGGCCCCGCAGCAGGGTGTTGGCCCAGCGCCGGTTCCCGACGCCGGTCAGCTCGTCGATCACCGAGGCGCGGTTGGCGGCGTCGGTCAGGCGCCGCTGGGCCTGGTACTGGCCCGCGTTCTCCAGGGCCCGGCCGACCTGGCCGGCCAGGAGCCCGAAGGCCTCGGCGTCGGTCGGGGACAGCTCGGCGGTCGCGGTCTTGCCGCCGATCAGGACGGCGGACAGGCGGCCGCCCACCCACACCGGGGCGCCGATGGCCACCTTGATCCCGAGCGACGCAAGTGAGGGGACGGCCATCGGGTGCGAGCCGTAGTCCTCGACCACCACCGGGCCCCGGCGCTCGCGCACCAGCGCCACCATGCCGTGGTCGGTGGACTGCGGGCGGCCGGTGTAGTCCGGGGGCAGGCCGCGGGCAGCGGTGACGCGGTAGCTCCGGCCGTCGTCGCTGATCACGCAGCAGTTGGCGACCTCGAAGCCCAGCCCGGTCAGCGACTCGGTGACGCCCTCGATCACCAGCTCGGCGTCGAGGGTGTTGATGGCGGTGGCCGTGCGCGCCACCGCCGACAGGAGGGCGGCGCGGTGCTCGGCCAGCCGGCGGGAACGGGCGTGGGCCACCATCTCCCGCTCGCGCTCGGTGGCCAGGAATGCCGTCATCGCCCACACCAGGAACAGGGTGGCCATCCGCAGGAAGACGGGCAGCACGGGCGGTTGCGGATGCCACAAGGCCCACAGCAGCAGGTAGGCCAGGCACGTGAACGCCATCAGCCCGACCTGGCCGATCGGCGGATACGACGCGGCGAAGAACAGCGTGGTGAGGGCGTAGAAGAACACCACGTCGGAGCGCGGTCCGCCCGTCAGGGCCGCCCCCAGGGTGACGAGCGCTATGTCGAGGGCGGACCATACGTACAGGAGCCGCTCCCCCCATCCCGCCTCGAACAGCCTCGGCCAGGGAAGGGCAGCGGCCACTCCCACGCCCACCCCCGCCACGACCAGCAGGATCCCGTAGAGCAGCGCGTCGACGTGGGGATGACCGGGCACGAACGGAAGCGCGACGAGGCACCCCAGCGCGAGCAGGGTCACCATGACCGCGACCCGCACCGTGCGGATGCGATAGGCGGTCAGGACGTCGGTGGTGGTCTCGTTGGCGGTCATCGGCACACTGTCGGGATCAGGCTGTTCCCGATCCCGTCAACTCCCCATCAGTTCCAGCTGCTGCCGTTCCAGGACGACCCGTTCCAGCTGGACCCGATCCACGAGGACCCGTTCAAGCTCGAGCCGGTCCAGGACGAGCCGTTCCACGAGGACCCGTTCCAGCTCGAGCCGTTCCAGGACGAGCCGTTCCAGGAGCTCCCGTTCCAACTGCTCCCGTTCCAGGAGGAGCCGTTCCACGAGCTGCCGTTCCAGCTCGAGCCGTTCCAGGACGAGCCGTTCCAGCTGCTCCCGTTCCAGCTGCTCCCGTTCCACGAGCTGCCGTTCCACGAAGAGCCGTTCCAGGAGCTGCCGTTCCACGAAGATCCGTTCCAGCTGCTCCCGTTCCATGAGGAGCCGTTCCAGCTGCTGCCGCTCCACGACGAGCCGAGCGAGACGACCCCGGACAGCTGGGTCGACTCCGCCGCAGCCGCCGCCGTCTGGTCGAGGACCAGCTGCGGGCCGGTAGCGGCATAGTAGGCGTTGAGGAGGCCGTGGCCGTCGACGAACGGGTTCCCGACCGGACCGGGCATGGCGTTGCCCAGCAGGCGCCCCTTCAGCTCGTTGGGCGAAGCGCCCGGATGGGCGGCCAGCACCAGAGCGGCCGCACCCGAGGTGATGGCGGCGGAGAAGGACGTGCCCGAGCCGACGAAGCTGCCGGTGCCGACGACAGCGGACGGGTTGGCGGTGTAGATCGTCGAGCCGGGATCGGCCACGCTGACCACCGACCGGCCCGGAGCCACGAGATCGGGCTTCATCCAACCGTCGAAGAGGGTGGGACCGACCGAGCTGAACGGGCACACCGCCCAATTGGCCGGCTGCGGGGAGTCGTTGTCGGCGTAGGCGCCGACGGTGATCACGAGCGGGTCGTCACCGGGCGAGAGGACCGTTCCGTTGAACGGCCCGGCGTTGCCCGCCGACACCACGACGGCGATGCCCGCCTTCCACGCCGCCTCCACCGCCTGGTCCATGGGCTCGGCGGCGGTGGGTCCGGTCGGTACGGCGCCGAAGGACAGGTTCAGCACCCCGATGCCGTACTTGCGCTGGTTCTTGACGGCGAAGTCGATGCCCTGGACGATCGAGGACACGGTGGCGATCCCCGACGCCCCGGCGGCCTTGATCGACACCAGTTGGGCGCCGGGCGCCTCGCCGGGGGTCCGGCCGCCCGAGGCGGCGCCGTTGCCGGCGATCAGACCGGCCACGAACGTGCCGTGCCCGTACTCGTCGGTCCAGGGAGAGTGCCCACCGGTCAGGTCCACGCCGGCCCGCTCGCGCCCGGCGAAGTCGGGCAGGGCGCCGTTGATCCCGGTGTCGATCACGGCCACGGTCGTCCCGGCGCCGTTGTCACCGCCCGCCACGAGCTGGTCGGACCCGGTGTCCTGGGTGAAGTAACCGCTCGGGGTCGACGGGCTGGCCGGTCCGGGGCAGGTCGCGGCGGGGCCCGACCAGCTCGAGCCCTGCACGGAGACCGCCTCGTCGGCCGTGACGGTCGCGCCCGCCGCCACCAGATCGGCCACGAAGTGGTGGGGAACGGTGACGGCCACCCCGTTGATGACGTCGAGGGACTTCTGGGAGAGGCCGGGGGGAAGCACTCTCGCCACGAGGTCGGCGGCGCTCTGGCCCGCCGGGGCCTGCACGATCACCGCGTCGAAGGGCTCACCGACCCCGTTCCCGTTTCCGGGCACGGCCATGGCCCCGAGGGCCGGGACCAGGGTGAGTGCGGCCAGCCCGCCGGTGGCCGCGGCGGCACCGGCGCGGCGCCAGCCGCGACGGCCCCAGGACACGCCCCGGTTGGCTTTCTGTGTGCTGCCCGAATCCTCCACGGTCCCTCCAAGTAGCCTGCGCTGGCCGCCGCTGGCGGGGTGCCACCAAAGGCACTCCGCCACTTAGCGTGTTCGGCTGAATGCGCTCCGGACTGGAGGACTAATTGGCGACGGTGACCTCGAGGCCGCGCTCGTGGCCGTTGCGCGCCCCACCGCCGGCCCGTCCCTTCGGGGTCGAGAGAGCGGGGCCGGCCATGGCCTTGCGCTCGTCGAGCCAGCGGGTCACCGCGGATGCGGGCACGGGCTTGCTCAGGTAGTAACCCTGAGCCTCGTCGCAGCCCATGGCGCGTAGGCGGTCCCAGACCATCTGGTCCTCGACTCCTTCGGCGACCGTGCACAGGCCGAGGTTGTGGCCGAGCTCGATGATCGACTGCACGATCGTGGCGTCGTTGGCGTCGGTTGCCATCCGGAACACGAACGAGCGGTCGATCTTCACCTCCTGCACGGGTAGCCGCTGCAGGTAGGAGAGAGAGGAGTACCCGGTTCCGAAGTCGTCCACCGACAGCTTCACGCCGATGGCCGACAGCCGCTCGAGCACCTTGATGGTGCGCGACGGGTCAGCCATGACCCCGGACTCGGTGATCTCCAGGGTGAGGTGGTCCGGGGTGAGGCCCACCTGGGCCAGCAGCGCCTCGATGTCGGTCGGAAGCTCGGAGTCGAGGAGGCTGCGGACGGCCAGGTTGACCGAGACGCCGATGGCGTGGCCGCGGTCGTTCCACTCCCGGCACTGGGCCAGCGCCACCCGCAACACGTGGGTGGTCAAAGCGGAGATGAGGCCGCTGTGCTCGGCCATGGGGATGAACTCGTCCGGACCCAACAGGCCGTGCTCGGGATGGCGCCACCGCACCAGGGCCTCGGTACCGGTCACGACGCCGTCCGACAGGCGGGCCTTGGGCTGGTGGTACACGAGGAGCTCGCCCCGCTCGACGAAGCTGCGCAGCTCGGCGGCCAGAGCCAGCCGCTTGGGGCTGTAGTTGTCCCGCTCGGGTGAGTACAGGGCCACCGCGTCCCTGCCCGCCTTGGCCTCGTACATGGCCACGTCGGCCCGCTGCAGCAGGGTGGAGGCGTCGTCACCGTGCTCGGGATAGATGGCGATGCCGATACTCACGCCCACGTCCAGGGACAGCTCGTCGACCGTGAACGGACGCCGGAGGGCCTCGGCTATGCGGAGCGCGGTCTGGGTGGCCTCGTCGACCGAGCCCAGGTCCGGAAGCAGCACGGCAAACTCGTCGCCTCCGAGCCGGGCCACGGTGTCACGCCGGCGCAGCACCTGGGTGAGTCGCACCGCGACCTCGCGGAGGAGCAGGTCCCCGTTGTGATGGCCGAGGGTATCGTTGACCTCCTTGAAGCGGTCGAGGTCCATCAGCATCACCGCCGCCGCCAGCTCCTCCTCGCCGGCCGGGGCCGGGCGCGTCGCCTCGGCCACCCGCTGGATGAACAGGGTGCGGTTCGGCAGGCCGGTGAGCGGGTCGTGCAGCGCCTCGTGACGCCGCTCGTCGGCCTCGCGGCGCAGCTGCTCGACCAGACGGCCGTTCTCGAAGGCCACGCTGGCGTGGTTGGCCAGGGTGGCGAACAGCTGGAGGTCCTCGTCGTCGAAGGTGCTGACCTCGCCGAGGCGGTCCGAGACCATGATGATGCCGACCACCCCGTCCTCGGCCCGGAGGGGGGCGGCGATGCAGTCCCTCACCCCCAGCTTCTCGAGGTAGTCCAGCTTCCGCCGGTCCCGGGTGGTGCGGGCGATGACGACGGGACGGCCGTTCTCGACGACCTCCCGCCAGACCCACTGGCCCTCGAGCCCCGACCCCTCGTCGGTGAGCAGCTCACCGGGCAGGGGCGCCTCGGCGGATCCGTTCGCCCGGTCGGCCTGCTCCTCGTTGCGCAGCCGGTGGCCCGCCGCCCCGGTGGCCCGGTCGACCAGCACCACCTCGGCGCGTGCGGCGCGGAGGAGCTTGCGGGCCTCGGCCAGCACCTCGTCCATGACCGCCTCGGCCCGGACCGCCGCCCCGACCATCCGGGTGAAGTCGTACAGCAGCTGGAGGCTCGAATAGCGCTGGGACAGGGCGGCGTAGCCGCGGTAGCCGAGCGCCACCATCATCGCCACCAGGGCGAAGAGCGCCATGGCCCACGGGCTCACCCACAGGATCACGGCGGCCAGGATCGACAGGCTGATGTTGGCGGCGGCGGTGAGGCCTCCGGTCACCATGACCGAGGTCAGCTTGGCCTGGCCCCCGTGCCAGCGGATGGCGGCGGTGACGGCCGTCATGCTGATCAGGTCGGCGGTGACGACGCCGACGACGACCGCCACCCAGCTCATCGGGTCCAGCGGGGTAACGCCGTTCGACAGGAGGTGGAACACGAGCACGGCCAGCGAGACCTCGCCCATGTGCATGGCCAGGTTGAAGGTCAGCTTGAGGAGGGCCTGGCGGCGGACGATCGTCAGGTAGAGGAGCTCCCCGAGAACCCGGCCCAGGACGATGGCCCACGGGGCCGCGAAGAAGAAGCCGATCACCAGCGGCAGCTCGCTCAGGCTGAACGAGTGGGCCTCGTCCCTGATCTCGAGGTGGAACAGCAGGGCCTCGGTGAGCATGAACGCCGGCACGAAGGCCCACCACGGCACCGTCAGCGGGGAGTGCAGGGGGGTCTGGTTGGCCGACGCCCCGAGCAGGGCCAGGGCGCCGATGACCACCAGGGCGCCGGAGAGAGCGAAGACGCGCGCGCGAGGCGATCCCCACCGGCGAAGCCCTTGTGGTGTCATCTCTCTCGTCCCGATAGCCATGTGTGCCCGAGCGCATGGCGCGCCAGTGGCGCTCGCGTCCTGATCTCATCGGCACGCGGCGATGGCCGACTTGAGAGACGGATGGGGTTTGAGACGGGTTGGGACGAATACGGGAACTTCGCCCTGCTGCGGCCCTATTGCACGCCCAGGAGGTCGATCACGAAGACCAGGGTCTCGTTGGGCTGGATCGTGGGGGGCTGGCCCTGCGGTCCGTAGCCCTGGGCCGGGGGGATCACGACCTCGCGCCGGCCGCCGATCTTCATCCCGATGATGGCGTCCTTGAAGCCGGGAATCACCCCCGACAGGGGGAACGTGGCGGGCTGGCCCCGCGACCAGGAGGAGTCGAAGGCCTTCCCGTCGGCGTAGTTGGCGCCGAGGTACTGGACCTTCACGGTCGCGCCGTCGGTCGCGGCCGTTCCCGTCCCGACCACGAGGTCCTCGGCCTCGAGGGTGGTGGGGGCGGGCGCGCTCCCGGCCGACAGCGCCGGGGCGGAGCTCATGTTCTTGGCGTTGCTGACTGCGGGCAGGCCGCTCGTGACCAGCGTGACGGCCGCGGTGGCCGGGGTGCTCCCGCTGGTCGAGGTGGCGCCCGAGGTGGTCGTGGCGCCCGAGGTGGTCGTGGTCGCGCCGCCCGAGGCGGACCCGCTGCTCCCGCACCCCGCCGCCAGGGTGCCGGCCGCCACCAGGCCGAGGGCCGTTGCCGCCAGCGATCTCATGCCTGCACCAGCATCACGGGATTGCCCTCCGGGTCGGTGATGGCCGCCAGGGTCGGCGTGTTGGGCAGGTCGAAAGGCTCGGCTACCACGGTTCCTCCCAGCTCGGCGGCCCGGGTCAGCGACTCGCGCAGGTCCCGGACCTGGATGTACAGGGTGATCCCGCTCCGCTGGCCCTGGCGGAGGTGGCCGGCGGGGCCGGGCTCGGGGCCGCCGATACCGGCGGGGATCTCCATGATCGGGCCCGTACCGATGCCCCAGTTGAACATCCGGCCGTAGAAGTCGCGCAGCCGGTCGGGCTCCCGGGCCTCGATCTCCCAGTGGACGACGGGCCGGGGCCAGTCGGGTGTCTTGGTGTCCGGTGCCATCGCCGGGACGATAGGCGGTGAAGACTGGGCCGATGTCCGTCGTCGAGACCCTCACCTTCCGGCTGGTGCCCGGCGCCGACGAGGAGGACTTCCTCGCCGCCGACCGGGCGGTGCAGACCGAGCTGATCCCGAACCAGGCCGGCTTCATCCGGCGGACCACGGCCCGCAGCGCCGACGGGGAGTGGGCCGTCGTCACCCTGTGGGGGTCCCCCGAGCAGGCCGAGGCCTACCACCAGGTGACGACCACCGCCCCGGTGGCCCAGCGGTTCCGGTCGTACCTCGACACCGGCACTCTCCGCTTCGGGCGCTATCTCACCCTTGACTGAGGGCGCGGCGCTGGCCGGGCTGCTGGTGGTCGAGTGGGCCAGCGGCGTGGCCGGTCCGCTGGCCGGGATGCTGCTGGCCGATCACGGCGCCGAGGTGGTGAAGGCCGAGCCGTCCGGCGGGGACCCCGCCCGGGCCGACCCGGGCTTCCACGTCTGGAACCGGGGCAAGCGGGGCGTGGCGGTGACCGGGCCGGACGGGGTGGCGGCCCTCCTCGCCGGCGCCGACCTCTGCATCGTCAGCGCCCCGACGGGCCGTCTGGCCGGCACGCCGCTCGAGCCGGCGGCAGTGGCGGGGCGGCATCCCCGCCTGGTCTACCTGCACACCCCGCCGTACACCGACGACGCCCCGTGGGCCGGCGGGGGCGAGTCCGACGCCCTCCTCGGCGCCCTCACGGGCACGGCCATGCGCCAGTTCTCCTCGGGCGGCGGTCCCGTCGACGACGTCTACCCCCACCTGGTGACCGTCCAGGGCATCTGGGCGGCCGCCGCCGCCGTTTCGGCGCTCCACGAGCGCGAGCGGTCGGGGTGCGGCCAGGTCGTGACCGTGGCGGGGGTCCACGGGGTCATGGTGGCCGCCGCCGGCGCCCTCACCTTCGACGCCTCAGCGGCGGCGCCGGCCCCGACCGGCCCCGCGGGCCCGGTGCCCTACTACCGGCTCTACCAGTGCGGGGACGGGGAGTGGCTCTTCCTCGCCGCCCTGATCCCCCGCTTCACCGCCTGCGCCTTCGAGGCCCTCGGGGTCCCCGACCTGCTCACCGACCCCCGCCTCGGCGCCAACCCGCGGGGCGCCATGCTCACCCCCGAGCACGCCCCGTGGGTGACGGCCCGGCTGGCCGGGGCGTTCCGGGCCCGGCCCCGCGCCGAGTGGCTCGAGATCCTGGCCCGGGCGGGCTGCCCGGTGGGGCCGGTGCTCTCGCGCGCCGACTGGCTCGACCACCCCCAGCTGGCCGCCACCGGGATGCGGGTCGAGGTCGACGACCCGGTGCTGGGCCCCGTCGCCATGCCGGGCGTGCCGCTGACCCTGACCGCCGCGCCGGGGTGGGTGGGAGGAGCGGCGCCTCCTCCGCCCGGGCCATCAGAGGGCCCAGCGGCTGCCCCCCGGCCGGCCTCGCCGGAGCCCGGAGCCGGCCCGCTCGGGGCCGCGGACACGGGGGCGGACGCCCGGCCGGACGGGCCCCTGGCCGGCGTGGTCGTGTTGGACCTCGGGGCCATCATCGCCGGACCCTTTGCCGCCTCCCTCCTCGCCGAGCTGGGGGCCGACGTGGTGAAGATCGAGCCGCTGAGCGGGGACAGCTTCCGCGGACCGGGCTTTGCCGCCTACAACAAGGGCCAGCGCAGCGTGGCCGTGAACCTGGCCGACGAGCGGGGACGGGCCACCTTTCTACGCCTGGTGGCCGGCGCCGACGTCGTGATCGACAACTACCGGCCGGGGGTTCTCGAGAGGCTGGGTATCGGCTACGACGCGTTGCGCGCCGTGAACCCCGGCGTGATCGCCATCAGCATCACCGGCTTCGGGCCGGGCGGGCCTCTCGGCCGGGAGGCGGGCTTCGACCCCGTCCTGCAGGCGATGAGCGGGATGATGGCGGCCCAGGGGGGAGACGACGAGCCGGTCTTCTTCACCATCCCGGTCAACGATGTGGCGGCGGCGGCCACGTCTGCCCTGGCCGCGTGCCTGGCCCTGCACCACCGGACCCGGCACGGCGGGGGTCAGCGGGTGTGGACCTCGCTGGCGGCCATGGCGACGCTCCTGCAGGCGGGCGAGCTCGTTCGCTTCCCCGGCCGCCCCGCGTCTCCCGTCGGGGGCCGCGACCACCGCGGCCCGGCGCCGGCCGACCGGTTCGTCGAGGTGGCCGACGGATGGGTGCGGGTGCACGCCCGCGGGAACGCAAGCGGGCTCTTCGCCGGCATGTCCGACGCCTTGGCATCGATGACCCGCGACACCGCGTGCCGCTGGCTGACCGAGCGCGGGATCCCCGCCGCTCCGGCCCGGAGGACGGCGGAGCTGGCCGGGGACGATGCGCTCGTCTCCTACGGCATGCTGCAGCCGGACCCGCGTCCCGACCGGGCCGGGTGGTGGACGACCGGACGCCACGTGCACATGAGCCGCACCCCGCGCACGGCGGTGCTGACGGCGCCGGCGTTGGGCAGACACACGGTGGAGGTGCTCAGCGCCGCCGGTCTCTCCCCGGGTGAGATCGACGCCCTCCTCGCCGCCGGAGTCGTGAAGCAGGCGACCGTCAGTTGAACCGGGCTCGCTCGGTCACACCCGAGTCCGGCATCAGCAGCTGGAGCCCGAGCACCCATGACAGGTTGGCGCGGTCCCCGGCCACCGAGTACGTGTAGCGGAGGTTGGCGAGGATGCGGGCCACGATCTGGCGGTTGGTGACCGGCTGCAGGTAGTCGGGCGGGAACCGCATGTCGGGGTCGGCGATCCTACGGAACAGGGCTTCACAACCGGCCGCGTCGAGCAGCTTCCCGCCGGCGAAGGCGTCCACGAACCAGCCCGGATCCCCGGTGTGGCGCAGGAGAAAGTGCCCGGGCATCCCGACCCCGGCCATCGGGACGCCGGCGCGCCGGGCCACCTCCATGCCGACGACGGCCAGCGTGATCGGCATGCCCCGGCGCCGCTCGATGACCCGGTCCAGTCGGGAGTTCTCGACGGCGTGATAGTCCTCGGCGTCCCCGGTCAGGCCGAGGTCGGTGAACAGCCGGGTGTGCCAGGCGGAGAAGGAGTCGATCCCCGCCGCCATCCCGTCGAGCTCGTCCAGACTGCGCCCGATGTCGAGGCCGGGTTCGGCGTGGGCGCACACGAGAAGACAGGCTTCGTCGAGGCGCAGCTCCTCGTCCCGACCCGAGACCAGCTGGGCGAATCGTGATGTCGGGTCCCGCCCTTCGCCGGACATCGGCTCAGCGGCTCAGGGCCACGGCCGGCGATCCTCCGGGCGGACCGGCGCCGCGGAACACGGCGTTACCGAAGGTGAAGACCCCGCCGTCGGAGCCCACCAGCCAGTAGCCCGCGTGATCCCGGGTGGGGGTGACGGCAACGACCGGACCGGACAGGCGCCGCCCGCCCATCGACCCGAGGTACGGGGCCCGCCCGAAGGTGAACACCCCGCCTCCGGACGCCACGAGCCAGTAGCCGTGGCCGTCGGCGGTCGGCGCCATCCCGACGATCGGGGTCGCCAGCCGCCCGGCCAGTGGACCGGTGACCGGGGTGGCGGTGTAGGCCGAGCCCTCGAACTGGGCGTCCCCGAAGCTGAACACGCCGCCGTCGGCGCCGACCAACCAGTACCCGCCCCCGTCA
>DASUHN010000293.1 GCA_036273495.1 Acidimicrobiales bacterium
GCTGCGGTATCCACCACTCGCCGGAACTGGAATCTGGAACGGGCACCGTGGTAGGCGGGCAAGGTGACAGCCTGCGGACCGCTGGTAGCGCTGCCGCCAGAGCAGAACGCCTGGGTGGGCGGGGCCGTTGTACCGGTAACGAGACCGCAGGGGAACTGGCCGGATAGATCGGAAAGGCTTGCAACCTCGTTGGACGGAGGGGCGGTCACTGTCACCGGAGTCCCGAAGTCCCAGTAGGTGGCGGTCACCGATGTCGTCAGAGGCGCGTCCGTCAACGTGACAGTGTCCGTGAGGTGGATCCGCACGGCGCGGCCATGTGAGTCGAGCCAGAGCTCGACGGGGTGGTTCGGGCCGGTCACGCCATTGACGAAGTCGGTCAGGGCATTTGGAGGCTCGGGGCTCGACCTCGGGGCGGCTCTCATGGCGGCGGCGAGGTGGGCGCTGTCGAGGATCAAGCGGTACTCGACGACGTGCTCATCATGAATGTCGTATGTCCCAACCTCTGTTGTGGACGCAACGAATGGCCTTAGTGCTGAGAGATCGAGACCGGGATCCAACGCGGGACCGAAGGGGAGGTCTATCCCGTTCAAGATGTCTGTGATAGGTGGCACGCTGCCATGTCCGTAGACCTGGCCGAGAAACGGCCCCGACCGAGCGACCCAGCGCTTACCGACGGGGACAGCAGTTACGGGGAAGGGGATCGAACTGATGGGGCTGTACAACGTCCCGTTTACGAAGATCGCCGGACCGCTGAGGCCGGAGCCGACGTCGCCGATGATGGCATCCTGGTTCGGGATCAGGGTCGTCGTAGTCGTCCCGGGAACGGGCTGGTCCTGGATCTCTCCCAGGTGGTGGACGAAGTCGAACTCACCGGTGGCGTCCGACCGTGTCGGAGGCCCACCGCCAGGGTCCGGGAGCGCGGTTTGGATCTCGAGCCGGGCCGAATGGGCCGGTGTCGTCGGCCCGCTAGGCAGGGTGGCCGACGCTGTCGAGCCGACCGATGCGCCACAGGCGGACCCGGCCAGGGCCAGGACCAAAAGGGGCAGAACGAGGGACCGCTTCACGGTGTGTAGTTCTCCACTGGAGGCCGGGCTCCCGTTCCGGACGGCGGCTAGAGGGTCGAACCGCCGGATCCCGGGTGGTGCTGGGGACGGTCCGGCGGGCAGGCGGATCGAATTTTTGCACCGACAAGAAGTCGCGTAGGGTGTCCGGGCCGTGGGATCCCTGATCAAAAAGCGCCGCAAGCGGATGCGCAAGAAGAAGCACAAGAAGATGCTGAAGGCGACCCGCTGGCAGCGCCGCGCCGGCAAGTAGCCCGCTCCTAGTCCAGCAGGGCTCCCGCCCGGTCCAGGGCCTCGGGATCCATCCGGTCGGCGCCTGAGCACCAGCGGATGACGGCGGGCCCGGTCAGGTCCGACACCGTCCGGGCTTCGAGGTCCCGGACCATCCGGCGGAGGATGTACTCGTTCCGCTCCACCGTCACCGGGTTGGTCCAGCGCTCCCGGCAGAACCGACGGACCGTCTCCTCGGCCGATTCGCCCTGAGGCGGCTAGTGCCGTCGTGATGAGAGAACCCATTGGCCCGGGAGATTGGTGGGCGCTCCCCTATAGGGTCGAAGGCCGGAGCCTCGGGTCCCGGTCGGGGGTCGTTCAATGGTAGGACGCCGGACTTTGGATCCGGGAATGGAGGTTCGAGCCCTCCCCCCCGAGCGAGAGTCGTTCAGGTAGAAAGGACTGCAGTGCCGTCCAAACGCCTCACCGCCGTAGTGCTGGCAGCGGGCGAAGGTACCCGGATGCGCTCCTCGCGCCCCAAGCCCCTCCACCTCCTCTGCGGCCGGCCCATGGTGGCCCACGTGATCGACGCCCTCACCGAGGTGGCGGCCGAGCGGGTCGTGGTCGTGGTCGGGCACGGCGCCGACCGGGTGGTGAAGAAGCTGCAGGAGGTCTGCTCGGCCGAGCCGCCGATCGAGTTCGTCGAGCAGCGGACCCAGCAGGGCACCGGGGACGCCGCCGCCGTCGGGCTCACCGGGCTGCCCAACGACCTCGACGACGACGAGGACGTCGACGTCCTGGTCCTCCCGGGGGACACACCCCTGCTCCGGCCCCCGACCCTGGCCGCCCTCGTGCGGACCCACCGGGAGGCCGACGCCGCCGCCACCCTCCTGACCGCCCGGCTCGAGCAGCCCTTCGGCTACGGACGCATCATCCGCTCCCGCGACGGGCGGGTGGCGCGGGTCGTCGAGGAGGCCGACGCCGACGACGAGGAGCGCGCCATCCAGGAGGTGTGCACGAGCATCTACTGCTTCCGGCGCAGTGTGCTCACGCCCGCCCTGCGGCGCCTCAACCCCGAGAACGCCCAGGGGGAGTACTACCTCACCGACGTGATCGGGGTCATCCACGATGCCGGCTACAACGTGGCGTCGCTCGTGGCCGCCGATCCCATGGAGACGGCGGGGGTCAACGACCGGGCCCAGCTGGCCGTGGCCGAGGCGGAGCTGCGCGACCGCACCAACGAGCGCTGGATGCGTCGGGGCGTCACCATGGTGGATCCCGAGCGCACCTATGTGGAGACGACCGTCGAGCTGGCGCCCGACGTGACCCTGTTCCCGGGGACCGTGCTGCAGGGCACCACCGTGGTCGGGCGCAACTCGGTGATCGGCCCCGACGCCCGCCTGTTCGACTGCGCGGTCGGGGAGGACGCCGTCGTGGAGCAGACCGTCGCGGTTCGCGCCGAGATCGGGGAAGGGGCCCGGATCGGGCCCTTCGTCGTGCTGGACCCGGGCGCGCGAGTGCGCCCCGGTGAAGTCGTTCCCCCATTCGAGCACCGGCTGGGGGAAGGGAGCTGACCATGGAGCTCGTCACCAAGAAGCGCCTGGACCTCTATGCCGGGCGGTCCCATCCCGAGCTGGCCCAGGAGATAGCCGACCACCTCGGCGTGCAGCTGGGGGAGCCGAACCTCTCCGAGTTCGCCAACGGGGAGATGCACTGCCGGTTCAACGAGTCGATCCGGGGCGGGGACGTCTTCATCTTCCAGACCCACGGTCGCGACGTGAACGAGTCGATCATGGAGCAGCTGATCATGATCGACGCCGCCAAGCGCGCCTCGGCCAAGCGGATCACCGCCG
>DASUHN010000294.1 GCA_036273495.1 Acidimicrobiales bacterium
CCTACGTGCGCTACAGCCCCGACCCCAACGCCGGCGTGCTGGCCCGCTCGCAGAGCAGCTACTCCAACTACGGGAACGCACTCAAGGGGCCGGCGTGCACCATCGGGCCCGACGGCCAGCCCGTGCCGGTCGTCGGTCAGGGCTTCAAGCTCGTGAACGGCACCTACCAACTGGACCCGGCGACCTATGTCCAGCGGCGCACCCTGGACATCGCCACCGTGCGGACGCCCCGCTACCGGTTCCGGTACGGGGACGCGGGGTCCGGGTTGGCCGGGCGCTGGATCATGGACGGGCTGCAGGTCTCGGCCAGCGACCAGGGGCTGCGCACCGGCCGATACGGCCCGAGCCTGATCGATCGCTTCAAGGGCCGCGCCTTCCAGCAGTCCCCGGGAGGGGACACCCCGTGCTGCGGCTACGAGGACGAGCAGGTCAACTGGAACGGGTCGTCGATCACCATGGGCATCAGGACCGGCCCGGTCCGCACCATCCGGGTGACCTGGGGCTCCGACTCCGGCACCAACGTGACCCGCACTGACATCTTCTATGCCGACTCCATCCAGCACGAGTACGGCCTCCGGGTACACCCCATCCCGCCGCTGGACGGGATCTACACCCAGTGGAACATGAGCGCCGGGGCGGTCACCACCTACTACAACGCCTATAACCCGGCCGGGGTCCAGGTGACCGGGATCAACCCGGTCCTCTACGGGGACACCACCGACTTCGTCGGCCCGAGCGGCGTGTCGGAGTCCAGCAACGACAAGGTGGGCCGCACCGTCGGTCCGGTCCAGGCCGGCTCCCCGGACAAGTCCAAGTGCACGGCCGTCCCCGTCGCGGTGCCCGAGGTCGGCTCCCCCGACAGCTGCGTCTACGGCTCGTTCAACCTGCCCGACGCCACCTACTCGGGACTGGCCTCGGAGCTGCTGTCCTGGGAGGAGCTCACCGGCCCGGCCGGGACGCTCCTGGAGAAGTGGGCCGTCGACCAGGGCGCCAACCCCAGCGCCGGTGGTGCCCAGGCGGCGGTCGAGGCGGCGCCGTACTACATGGACGACTCCTGCTTCGACGACGGCACCGGCAACTCCCCCGGGCCCCAGGTGAACCCCCGGGCCACCGACCCGACCACGTGGGGCTTCGCCGACCAAGGCGGCCGGCCGGTGGCGGTGTCCCCGGCTCCTGCGCCCGCCGACCGGTATCAGGGCCGGGTGAGCGACGGCGGGGTGGCCTACGACGGCACGCTGTCCTACAACCGCCGGTGCTGGAACCACAACCCCGACGGCAGTCCGTACAACCTGCCCGGCACCGCCACCTTCGACCCCGCCAAGCCGGTCCAGCGGGAGGACCCGGCACCGGATCAGACCTTCGGCCCGCAGGGGGACGTCCGCTACTTCGAGGGGGACGTGGCCACCCACGGGCTGCACCTGGTCTTCACGGCCGACTCGGACAACGCCGACCTCACCACCGCCGTAGACGAGATCGACAGCATCGACAACCAGTTGGTGCTGCCCCCCGGCGTCGGAAACGTCGGATCCACGTACAACGTGCAGCTGGTGGCACCGATACAGCCCATCGTCACCGCCTTCGGCCCTTCGCCCCTGGTGGCACCGGGACTGGACGTACGCGGCCCCGGCCTGCCCGACACCGCCTTTCCGGGTGGGGCGGGAAGCGGGGCGTCAGGCCCCTCTCCTGGATCGTCCACTGCCAGCGACAGGCCGGTGACGGAGACGGTGCCGGAGGCCGGGAAATCGCCAGCCCTTCTGTAAGCGGGCCCGGTCCGCTCAGCCGAGGACGATCGGGAGGGTCTCCCAGCCCCGCACGGTCGAGGTGGTAGCCAGGCGGGCGTTGTCCATGTCGACCTCCCAGTCGGGGAAGCGAGCCAGGAGCTCTTCCAGGGCCACCCGGCCCTCGAGCCGGGCCAGGGCGGCACCGAGGCAGAAGTGGATCCCGTAGCCGAAGGTGAGGTGCTGGCCGATCTGGCGGTGGATGTCGAACCGCTCCGGGTCGTCGAACTGCCGGTCGTCACGGTTGGCCGCCGCCACGAGGAACACCATGGCGCTGCCCGCCGGCACCCGCTGGCCGAGCAGCTCGACATCCTGGGGGAGGAATCGGGCCGCCGCCGGACCCGGGGGCTCGTACCGCAGAAGCTCCTCGACGGTGTTCGGCACGAGGTTCGGCTCGGATGCCACCTGGCGGCGCTGGTCGGGGTGTTCCCCGAGCACCTTGCCCGCCCACCCGATCAGACGGTTGGTCGTCTCGTTACCGGCCCCGGCGACGACGGTGGCGTAGATCACCGCCTCGTCCCTGGTCAGGGTCCGCACCGTCCCGGTCTCGTCCTCGAACTCGGTGTGGAGCAGTGCGGTCATGACGTCGTCGGACGGATGATCGGCGCGCCAGTCGATGTACTCGGCGATCATCCCGTCGCTGAAGCCCTCGGTCCGTGCCTCCATGGGCTGACCGGGACGGGTCCTGAGGTTGGCGTCCACCTGGTCCCTGACCGCTTCCAGGCCCGACTCGGGGATGCCCATCAGCATTCCGATCACCCGCATCGGCATCTGGGCCCCCAACTCCTTGATCAGGTCGAACCCGTCCGATCCGATCAGGGGATCGAGACAGCGCGCACAGAACTCCCGGATCTTGGGCTCCAGGCCGGCGATCCGGCCGGGAGTGAACACCCGGGAGAGGAGGCGCCGGTGGATGGTGTGCACGGGCGGGTCCTCGAAGATGAGGATCCCCGAGGGCATCTCCATGTCGGCCTTGATGACCTCGAGTATCCCGCCCTTGCCCGATATGTAGCTCCGGGCGTCACGGAGGCCGTCGCGGCAGTCGTCGAACCGGCTGACGGCGTAGAAATCATAGCGCTCGTTGTAATAGAGAGGCTCCTCCTCCCGTAGCCTCCGGTACGTGGCATAGGGATCGGCCACCAGCTCGGGGTCGTACGGATCCCAGTAGAGCTCGGTGCCCGCCGTGTCCGTTCCGGCCATGTCGCTCTCCCTGGTGAAGCGGTGGCAGAAGAATGGCGCCGATCCGCACCATCCGACAAAGCGCCGGCTGGATCCGGCAATCCGCCAACCGCGCCACTAGAGCAGGGCACGGGCCACGCCTATGGCTGCACCACCGGCCACCAGCCAGGCCCCGTTGGGTCGCCATCGGAGCATCGCGGCCAGGCCGGCAGCCGCCAGCAGGCCGGTAACCGGGTCGACGATGGCGGCCCGGCCCAGGTCAACCGTCACTCCCGTCATCAGGCCGAGGGCGGCCACGGTGACTCCGTCGAGGGCCGGACCCAGCCAGACCGAACGACGGATCCGCCCGACGAGAGGCTCCAGGGCCGAGACCATGACGAAGGAGGGGACGACGATGCCGGCGGTGGCGACGAGGGCGGCGGGTATCCCGCCCAGGAGGTAGCCCACGAAAGTGGCGGTGGTGAACACCGGCCCCGGAGTGATCTGTCCCGCCGCCACCGCGTCGATGACCTGGCCTTCGGTCAGCCAGTGCAGGTGGGTGACCAGGTCGGCGCGCAGGAAGGCGAGGAGCACATAGCCGCTCCCGAAGACGACGACCCCCAGCTTGG
>DASUHN010000295.1 GCA_036273495.1 Acidimicrobiales bacterium
GAGGACGCTCTGGCCATCCAGGAGGAGCTCTCCGACGAGCGGGGCATGGCGTCCTCGCTGGCCAGTCTCGCGTTCGTCTCCTACCTGAACGCCGAGCACGCCGAGTCCGAGCGCCTGTTCCAGGCGGCGGCACGCATCCGCCGCAGCCGGGGGGACAGGCGGGGGCTGGCGCTGGCCCTGGTCGGGGTGGCCAACGCCATGCTGCTGCGTTCCGACCCGCCGGCCGACCTGGCAGGAGCGCGGGCGGCGGCGGAGGAGGGCCTGGCGATCCAGAGGGAGATCGGGGACCGCGCCAACCTGGCGTGGACCACGTACTGCCTCTCCGAGATCAGCCGCGATCTCGCCGACACGGACGCGGCCCGGGCCTACGCCGAGGAGAGCCTCCAGGCCTGGCGCGACGTCGGTGACGACCGGCACTCGGGTCTGGCCTACTACAGCCTGGCGGAGCTGGCCCGCGCCGAGGGAGACCTCCGGCGGGCGGCCGCCCTGGCTGCCGAGGCGCTGAGCCGGGCGCAGCAGGTCGGCGCCGGCCTCCAGATCGTGCGCTGTCTGGAGCTGGCGGCGGCGTTGATCGCCCACCGCGACGACATGGCCACGGCCGCGCTCGTGTTCGGCGCGGCGGAAGCCGGCCGGGAGCGGCTGCGGGTCCCGCCCCGGCACCGCGAGACCGATCAGTGGGACCGGATCCGGGCGGTGACCTTCGACGGGGCCGGCGGCGGCGATCCCGACCTGGCCGGCGCATGGCAAACGGGACGGGCCATGACCCTGGCCGAGGCCGTCGGTGCCGCCCGGGCAGCGGTAACCGGCGGCGCCCCCGCCCCGACGATCGAGGTGACGAGGTCGGGCCCGGCGGCACCGCCAGACGGCGGGCGGGACGCGCGAGGCGCGGTGCAGGTGCTCGGCCGGTTCTCGGTCACGTGGGACGGCGTCACCGCCACTCCCGCTGCGGGCGTCGTCTCCCAGGCGCTCAAGGCCCTGGCGCTGCGGAGCCCCCTCCACGTGGAGGAGCTGGCCGAGCTGCTCTGGGAGGACGCGCCTCCGGGCGCGGGACGGCGCCGGCTGCACAACGTCCTCAGCCGCATCCGCAAGAGCTACGACGGCCTGGTGGTACGCGACGGGGAGATGGTCTGCCTGGCTCCGGGCGTCGAGACCGACGCCGGGCGGTTCGAAGCAGCAGCAGCCGCCGCACTGGCCGCGGCGGAAGCGGGGGCGGCCGGGGCCGAGCAGCTGATGCAGGACGCCATCGGTCTGTATGACGGGGAGCTGCTGCCCGCCGACCGCTTCGAGCCCTGGACGACGCGACGGCGGGAGGCGATGTTCCAGCTCTCGTTGAGGTTGATGGATGCCCTGTCCGGGGCGGCGGCAGGCCGCGGGGACGTGTCCGCCGCCGTCTCGTGGCTCGAACGGGCCATCGAGGCCGACCCTCTCGACGAGCTCAACTACGTCCGGGCGGCGCGCCTGCTCCGCGAGCGCGGGTGGGCCTCCCGGGCCCGGGCCATGCTGCGCCGGGCGCGCGAGGTGGCCGCCGAGCTCGAGGTCGAGCCGTCGGCCGACGTCCTGCTCCTCGAGGAGCAGCTCAGGAACTAGTCAGCACCGGCCCCGCGGCAATGGCCCGCGGTGGTAGGGCGGTGGTAGCAGCCGTCCTTACCGTCAGGCCCGTGCTCGTCTCATTCGTCCTGCGGCTGCGTCCGGACCAGCTGGCTCTGGGTCGCGTCGTGGGTGAGGTCGAGGACGTGTTGTCGGGCCGGCTGCGCAGCGTGCGGGACATCAGCGATCTCGTCGAGTTCTGCTGCCGCGCCCAACGAAATCCGAACGAGTGATCGGCAGGGGTTCCATGGGTGCAGACGGGGTTGCGGCGGTCCGGCCTGGGAAGGGCAGGTGGTCCCGGCGGCTGCGCGCCGCGGTGGCGGGACTGGTTCTCACCAGCAGCGCCGGGGCGGCACTGGTGCCGGTCCTGGCGGCGGGGGCGGCCGACCCGGGCATGACGGTGTCGGCCACGCTCGACCCCTCGTCGAGCCAGCCCGTGGACACCGGCATCGACGTCACCCCGGGCCAGCGGCTCTTCGGCGGCGCCACCGGTGAGGCGCAGTACGGCCTGGACGCCTGCCACGGCACGACCGTCGAGGAGGTGACCGTCGATCCCGACGGCTTCCGGACCGACGCGGGCGGGGCCCCCTGCGACGTCTCCGCCAAGGTCGATCCCAGCGCGGTCGACGGGTCGGACCCGGTCGGGGCCCTCATCGGCCGCATCGGTGACTCCTCCTGGTTCATGCTCGGAAGTGGCGGGCCCATCCCCATCACCAGCTCGGGCCGGCTGTTCGTGGCGTTCAACGACACCCCCGGCGGCTACGGGGACAACCACGGCTCCTACACCGCCCTGTTCCTCATGCCGTTCGACGTCCCGGGCACCGCCGGCGGTGACGGAACGGTGAACGGCTCGGGCATCGCCAGCGTGGCCGGTGTGGCCACCGGGCTCAACGTCAGCCAGGGAGAGACCGTCGGCGTGTCCGCCGACGGCGCGGCCAGCTACGGATTCGAGGGCCAGGACGGCTGCTCGGGACAGGCCTTCACCGACCCGGCGGGGAACCGCACGGTGGGCGGAGTGCCGTGCAGCCCGGCCCAGAAGACCGTGACCCCGTCCGACCCGACCGTCCCGGTTCCCGACGCCCCCATCGGCGCCCTCATCGGCGAGATCGGGTCGGGGCCCTGGTTCCTCATCGGCGGGGCGGCCAGCTTCGTGGCCGACGCGTCCGGGCCGCTGAGCCTGGGCTACAACGACCCCACCGCCGCCGACAACGACGGCAGCTTCTTCGTTGAGCTCACCCCGGGGAACTTCACCCCGTCGGGAGGCACGACCGGGGGCGGGACGACGGGCGCGTCGGACGGCGCCCCGCCCGTCGAGACCGGCGCGGTGTGGCTGTCGTCGGACAGCACCGGATCACACAGCCTCCGCATCACGGGCACCGGCCTGTCGGCGGTGACCACGGTCATCTACGGGGCGGTGCCGACCACGGCGCTGCCACCGGCGTGCGGGGAGATCGAGGGCGTGCTGGCACCCACCCCCGGACCGTGCACCTACTCCGTGCCGCCGAGCGAGCACAGGTCCGACGCGCAGCTGGAGCCGACGGCGCCACCGCACGCCGACCTCGGCCACATCACCCTGCTGTCCCCGTGGGGGCGCAGCGACACCTTCTCGCTCGCCAACCCCCCCGTGCAGCCGGTCCTGACGGGTAGCGACGGGTCGGACGGCCAGCCCCGGGGCGGGGTGGCGGTCGTCGGCCTGCGAGATCCGGGTACGGGCGCCGGTGCGTACCCGACCGAGATCGAGCTGTTCGGCACCGGCCTGTCCGACGTCAGCGACGTGATCTTCGGGCCGATCGCGTTCCCGCAGGCGCCCCTGACGTGCCCGGGATCGTCGGACGAGCCGGCGGGTGAGACCTGCGCCTACTCGGTACAGGCATCGGACCATCCGGCGGGCGCCCAGGACACCGAGCTCCAGGTGCCGGTGCCGATCGGCGCCGACCTCAGCCACGTCACGGTGTTCGGCCCCGGCGGGGGCTCGAACCCGGTGTCGGTTGCCAACGAGCCGGGAACCCCGGTGGTGACCAGGGCCAGCGCCGTGTTCAACGGCGACGGCTCCGGGAACTTCCAGGCGGTCGGCTCCAACCTGTCGGGCATCACCACCGCCCTCCTGGGCCAGCCCGAGAACGGCCTGATGCCGAACCTGTGCCCGTTCGACATCCACGGCTACCTCCCGATCAACGACAACCTGCCGTGCGTGGCCCGTCCCGACAACGCCTTCGTGGACGTCCTCGACGGGGGAACCCGCGTGCTGGTGAACTTCCCGCCCGGCGTGAAGACGCCGGGCGGTGGCCTGGGGAACCTGGCCCACGTCGTCCTCCTGAGCCCCCACGGCTCGTCCAACGCCTTTGCGGTCACGGTGCCGCCCGCGCCGACGATCTCGAGCGTGGCCCCGGACGGCACGGCTCCGGACGGCCGGCCCAACCTGCTGTTCACCGGGACCAACCTGGCCCAGGCCACCTCGGTCGACTTCGGATCCCACCCCTCCCCCTCGTTCCGGGCGGTCAGTGACACCCAGGTGGTGGCCGAGCTGCCGTCGGGGACCGGCTCGGTGCAGGCCCAGGTCAACACCCTTGGCGGCCCCTCCAACACCCTCACCATCACCTTCCCGGCGTTCGGCGCCTGGTCCTACGCGCCGACCACGGCGTCGACCGGGAACCCGTTCATCAACATCACCGGCAGCGGCATCACCAACGCCTCGGGGCAGCCCCCCCAGGTGTTCTTCAGCAACATCCCGTCCCCGCAGGTGAACGTGATCGGCTCGACCCTGCAGGCCGAGGTGCCGAACCTGCCGCGGGGATACCCGCACTCGGTGTACGTGGTCGTGCGCACCCAGTCCGGGGACACCCCTGACGTCGGGGCCTGTCCCGGCACGGGAGCGGACTGCTTCGCCTACCCGGCCCCGGACACGTCGCACTCCTGGGCCGGGGAGTTCGGGCCGCCTCACGTCAGTGGCGTGAACCCGACCCACGTGAGCCAGTCGAGCCTGAGCACGAGCCTCTCCGGCAACGGGTTCCAGGGGGCGTCGTCAGTGATGGTGGGGACGACCAAGCTCCCCGCCTGCCCCGCCAGCGGCGGCTGCTTCGCCGCCGTCAGCGACGGCCAGGTCCGGATCACCGCACCGGCGCTGGCACCGGGCGGTTACCCCGTCACCGTCACCAACCCCGCCGGCACCTCCAATGCCGCCACACTGGTGTTCGACGCTCCCCCGGGAGTGACCGGAGGCAACACGGTGACTCCGGTGTCAGCGCCTCCGGGCGCCACCGGTACCGCCACGTCGGGCTCGAACCTGCCCGGCAACGGCTTCCATTTCGGGCCGTTCACGGCGACCGGTTCGTGGAACCAGAGCGGCAGCGTGTTCAGCGCCACCGGGACCGTGACCCTCAACGGGTTCCTGATCGAGCCCGACACCGGCGTCACCATCTCGTTCGACACCGGCACCCTGCTCCTCACGACCACCGGCCAGGTGACGGTCTCTCTGGCTCCGGTGAACGTGCCCGGCGTGGGCGAGGTGGGGCCGTTCGTCCTCTATCACAAGCAGGTCAGCTGGACGCTGTCGGCCGCGACCGTCATCGACGACGTCAGCAGCGTCCACCTCGGCGGTCTGCCGATCCAGTCACTGTCGATCAAGTGGCCCCAGGTCACCAACAACGGCGGCGCCAACAACAACGGGCCGGCGGCGGGCGGGAGCGCCGTGGCCGTCACGACGAAGCTCCCGGGCCTGCTCGGGGGCCAGCCCTTCACGTTCAATCTCGGGCTGACGTCGATCGGGGTCGACCCCTCGACGCTGCACCCGTGCCTGGGCCCGGTGTCCCTCGGCGGGCTGATCACGGTGAACGGAGCGTGCATCTCCTACGACCCGGGCAGCGACAGCTGGTTCCTGTCCGGCAACGCCCAGGCCGCCGGTGGGACCCAGATCACCGGCTCGCTGACCTTCACCGACGGGGCGGTGTCCCAGGGGAAGGTCGTGGCCAAGTCGACGTCGTTGGCCGGCCTGATCGGCGTGACCGGGCTCGAGCTGGACTACTCGGCCACGGGGGCATCGGAGGAGTGGCAGGGCAAGGCCACCGACACGGGCGGCCACCAGTCCACCTTCGACTTCCAGTTCTCCAACGGGGCGCTCTCGGTGGGGACGGTGAACGTGCCGCAGGCCTCGATCGGCGGAGTCGTCACCATCTCGAACCTCGAGTTCAGCTACCGGAACGGGAACTGGAGCCTGACGAGTGACGCCGCCGCCAATGGCGTTGCCAGCGCCACCGGCTCACTGGTGGTCGCCGGCGGGGTCCTGACCTCAGCCGACGTCACGGTCGACTCTCCCGCCCTCGGGGCCCTCGTCAGCTTCCCGTCGTTCCACCTGTCCTACGACGCCAGCCTGCCCGGGACCGACAAGTGGTCGGCCTCGGCCACGGACAACTCCGGCAACGTCGACTCCCTGTCGTTCACCACCGTCAACGGCGTGCTGACGTCCGGGTCGCTGTCCATACCGCAGGCATCGATAGCCGGCTTCGTGACCGTCTCCGGCGTGTCGTTGAGCTTCGACACCGGCCACTGGCAGGGCAGGGCCACGGCCAGCCTGCCCGGTGGGTCCGGCGGCTCGGTCTCCTTCGACGTCACCTACGACACGTCGGGCCAGCTCACCGCCGCCCATTTCGAGCTCTTCAACGCCACCATCTCCGGGGTGGTCAACGTCAAGGACCTCAAGATCGACTACGCCCCCGACAGCGGGACCTACACGGGTGTCATCGACGCCGTCATCCCCGG
>DASUHN010000296.1 GCA_036273495.1 Acidimicrobiales bacterium
CGGCCCCGACGGCGAGCCCGACGGTGAGGGCCCCGGCCAACCCCCCGGACCGGAGGACGGGGCCGGCCAGCGGTGGGGGGCCGAGGACGGCGGCCGCCGGCAGGCCGGGGGCAGGAGGTCCGATCTGGGCCAGGACGGCCCCGGCGGCCACCGCCGCCACCACGGTCACGGCCTCGGCGCGGAAGCGCCGGGCCAGCGCCAGGCCGACCGCCCCGAGCAGGAGCGCGGCCTTGGCCACGATGACCCGTCCGTACGCGCTCGACAGCAGCGCCCCCGGCCCGGGCAGGACCTCGAAGGCCAGGGCCACGCCGGTTCCCGCCACACCGGCCAGGGCCAGCGCGGCCGGCCGGGCCTGGGCGGCCAGCGCCCGGCGCCGACCGGCTGAGGTGTCCCGTGACCGGAGACCGGCCACGACGGCCTGGAGGACGGCTCCCAACCACGCGCTGACGGCCACGACGTGCGCCGCCTCGGTGGCCCAGCCCCACCGCCCGGCCTGGGCGGGCCCGTGTCCGGCGCCGACCCACACGACGAGGGCGGCCACGGTCAGGCCGACCGGGAGCTCGCGGCGCTCGGTCCAGGGCAGCACGGCCAGGGCGGCGCCGAGGGCCGCGGCCGTCGCCAGGGCCAGGTAGGCGAGGCGGGGTGGCGACGTGCCGGCGGTGGCCAGCACCGCCACCGTCTGGAGGGCGGCGCCGGCCAGGCCGACGCCCAGGCCGGGCACCACGAGAGGCGAGCTGCGGGCGCCCCGGCCCGCCGCGGTCAGGCCCCCGAGGGCCGCCGCCGTCCCCCCGACCACCAGCCACGAGGCGGCCGCCTGCAGCGGGTTGGGGAACGGGGTGCCGCTGGTGGGGGCGGGCACCACTCCGGAGAACCGGCCCACCCCGAACGAGAAGGACCCCGACGTCAGGTGGCCGTCGACGGCGGAGACCGCCCGCCACGTGACGGTGTAGACGCCGGAGCCGAGGGCCCCTCTCCGGGCCGAGGGAGATGCCTCCATGGCCGTACCCCCACCCGTCAGGCTGAGCACGAGCCGGCGGGTCGGCCCCCCGGCCTCCTCGAGGTCGATCCCGGAGCCGTGGCTGCTCAGAGCCTCGCTGAAGCGCAGCGAGATCCGGGCCGGCCCCGCAGTCAGCCGGGCGCCGGGCGCCGGGGTGGCGCCCACGAGGAAGGCGTGGGCGCCGGCGGGCCGGGCGCCGAGCAGGAGAACAGCGGCCAGCGCCGCCCCGACGAGGCCGGCGGCCACACCGGCCCGAGCTCGCGGGCGGAGGGCGCGTTGCACCGGCCCATCGTCCCAGGCCCCGCCGCATGGCGGCACGCAGCGGCGCGGATAGCGTCGGCCCGATGGGGGACTCTCTCGCCACGGTCACCGAGGTGCTGCAGTCTCTGGCCGAGAAGGGCTACGACACCGACTTCTTCCTGGCCGGCGACCAGGTGCGCTGCGGTGGGTGCGGCGCCGTCGTCTCCGCCGCAGATCTGACCATCGACGAGGTCTACCGCTTCGAGGGCCAGAGCGACCCCGGAGACGAGATGATCGTCGTGGCCCTGGCGTGCAGGCCGTGCGGGCGCCGGGGCACGCTGGTCAGCGCCTACGGACCCGACAGCTCCCCAGAGGAGGCCGCCATCCTGCGGGCCCTGAGGGACGGCCGACCGGGCGAGCCCGGGGCCTGAGGACGCGCGGGGTTCAGTCCCGGTCGGAGCGACCGGTGACGCGGAACACGAACCGCGCCGCGTAGACCCCGGCCACGATGGCGACGATCGGCATGACGACGTGGCGCAGCAGCGCCAGGGCCACGAACGCCGTCGCGTAGACCGCTCCCGCCACGATGAAGAAGGTGACGACGGTCGGCACGGCCCGGTGGCGGAGGGCGCCGTGCTCCTCGGAGCGCTCGATGCTCACAGGCACCAGTGTGGCAGGGTAACGATCATGGCGCTGCGCGTCGGCATCCAGACCCCGATCCTCGTGCAGACCACGCGCGGCCACGCCGGCTGGGAGGAGGCGGCGGGAACCGACGAGCTGCGCCGTCTGGTCCAGGCCGCCGACCGGCTCGGGTACCACCACCTGACGTGCAGCGAGCACGTGATGGTGCCCGGCTCGGAGGTGGGCCGCCGGGGCTCGGTCTACTGGGACCCCCTGGCCACGCTGGCGTGGATCGCCGCCCTCACAGAGCGGATCAGGCTGGCCACCAACGTCGTGGTGCTCGGCTACCACCACCCGGTGGCGCTGGCGAAGCGCTACGGGACGCTCGACCGGTTGAGCGGCGGGCGGCTCGTCCTCGGCGTGGGGGTGGGGTCGATGGAGGAGGAGTTCTCGCTGCTCGGCGCCCCGTTCGAGGACCGCGGGCCCCGCGCCGACGACGCCATCCGGGCCCTGCGGTCGTGCTGGGCGCGTCCCGAGGTGAGCTACAGCGGGCCCTTCCACCGCTTCGGACCGTTCACCGTCGAGCCGCACGGCGTGCAGGAGCACCTGCCGATCTGGGTCGGGGGCTACACCCGGCGCTCGCTGGCGCGGGCGGTGGAGCTGGCCGACGGGTGGACACCCTTTGCCCTGCGGCTCCCGGCGGTGAAGGAGCTGCTCGCCGCCTTCGACCTTCCGGCGGGCTTCGAGGTGGTGCTGGGACCACCCCGGCCTCTCGACCCGGTGGGGGATCCCGAGGGGGCCCGGCAGCTCCTCGCCGAGATGGAGGAGGCGGGGGCAACCGCAGTGCACGCCGGCTTCGTGCACCACTCGGTCGAGCACTTCCTCGAGCAGCTCGAGGCCCTGGCCCCGCTTGCCGCCGGATGACGGCGGAGGCCCGGTGAGCGCCCGACGCCCCCCGCCGACGGGGTTCGTATGTCAGATCCGGGGGATCAGGCGAGCGGGGATCGGCTGGTGGCCGAGGCTCCCGGGCAGTGGCGGATAGCGCGCCCCTTCCACCGCTTGCAGTCTCTCGACCCGCTCGATCAGGACGCGCACGGCGGTGACGCCTTCGAGCCGGGCCAGTGTCGCCCCCGGGCAGATGTGGGGCCCGGCTCCGAATGCCAGATGCCGACGGGGGTCCTCCCGGTCCAGCCGGAAGGCCTCGGGGTCGTCGTAGACCTCCTCGTCGCGGTTGGCGCAGCCGATGCCCATCGTGACCCATTCCGACCGCTGCACCAGCGCTCCACCGATCTCGACGTCGCGGGTCACGTGGCGGGGTGTGCCCTGTACCGGTGAGTCGTGGCGGAGGGACTCCTCGACCAGGCGGGGCACCAGAGCCGGATCGTCGGACAGGGCCGCGTAGAGGCCTGCGTCCTGCACCAGCCGGTTCATCAGATGGGCCAGGAGCGAACGGGTGGTGTGCACCCCGGCCTGGATCATGAAGTGCAGCTGGGTCGTGATCTCCCGATCGGTCAGCGGTCGCCCCTCGATCTCGGCGTCGAGCATCACCTGGAACAGGTGGTTGGACGGCTCGGCGCGCTTGAGCTCCTCCGCCAGGCGCGCCTCGAAGAAGGGATGGCTGGCGGGCCCCTCGGGCGGAGCATCGGGTGAGCACGGACGGGTCATGATCGTGCCGTCCATCGACCACCGCATGAAGTGGGCCACCGCGTCGGCGCCGAACCCCATTATGTGGGCCATGGCAAAGGCGGGGATGGCCATCGCGTACTCGGCATGGAGATCGACGACCTCTGGCTCCGACAGGCGGTCCACGAGGCGGTGACACTCGGACACGATGGCGGGCTCGACCTGCTTCACGCGGTGGGTCGCGAGGGCGGCGTTGAACAGGCGGCGGATGGCACCGTGGCGGGGCTCGGCGATCTCGCTGAGGTAGTGCTGATCGTCGGGAATGGCGCCGACCCCCGCGGGGATGCCGGTCATCGCTCCGAGATCGGCGCGGAAGACGTCGATGTCCTTCAGCGCCGCCTCGACGTCGGCGTAGCGCCCGAGGTACCACTCTCCAGCGGGCGTGCGGTAGACGCGATGCTCCCGCCGGATCGTCTGCAGCTCGTCGAACGGCACGCCGTCTTCGACGTACCGGGGGTCACCGGGGTCGAAGGAGGCCACTGGCTCACGCTCCGCCCCGGCTGCGGAGCGATGTGAGCACCGCAATGGTGGTCTCGCGCTCCTCGGGCGTGCCGAACACGTCGGCCATCAGCTCGGTCACTCCGATCGCGGCCAGCTCCGTCACCCGGGCGGCCACCGTGCCGGCGTCTCCCACCACGGCCAGGTCGGCCAGGTCCTCCAGCCCCTCGAGAGCGAGCTGTCGCTGGTACGAAGGCATCCGGCCGGCGTTCTCGATACGGGGTCGGATGGTCTCCCGGGCCCGCGCCACGTCGTTCGTGACGCACACGGGCAGCCCGGCGACGACGCGTGGATCCGACCGGCCGGCTCGGGACGCCGCCGCCTGCAGGGCGGGGACGATCCGGGTGGCCAGGGTGCCGGGCCCGGTCATCCAGGTGACGGTCCCGTCGGCCCGGGTGCCGGCCAACTCGAGCATCCGGGGCCCCAGGGCGGCCACCACGACGCCGGGCGCGGGCGTGTCGAGCATGACCGGGGCGCGGGCGGTGAGCTCGGGCCCTTCGTGGTCGCTGCGCCGGTCCGGTCCGAAGAGGGCGGCCAGGACCTCGAGCTCCTCGCGGCACAGCGCCACCACCCGGGCGTACGGGATCCCGTAAAAGCCCTCGGAGACCAGGGGGTGGGTAACCCCGATGCCGAGGGTGAACCGACCCGGTCCGGCCGCCTGGGCCACAGTGAGGGCCTGCTGCGCCAGCGGGACCGGGTGGCGGCCCTGGATCGGAACCACCGCCGTGCCCACGGGGATCCGGGGCACCTCCCGGGCGGCAACGGCGAGCGCCGTGAGGGCGTCCACCGAGAGGGTCTGCGGGAGCCACAGGCCCTCGAATCCCGCTTGGGCCGCCCGCCGGACGACGGCCACGACCTCGTCGACGGAGCGGAGGTCGGACCCCGCCCATGCCGAGATGGTGAGGCCCGGCTTCCCGGTCATGGGCGGACCATAACGGGAGGCCGGAGCCGCTGCCCGACCCAGCGGCTCGGAGACCGGCCTTCCAGGAGTCCCTCCTACCAGTGCTCCCACTTCACAACGTCGCCGGCGGGGCGGCGGCCGGTGGCCAAGGTGGGCACGGACCGCTCACCGGGGGTGGGGTGGCCCACGCCGATGGCGCCGATCGGTCGATATCCCGCCGGTACTCCGAGGGCGTCCATCAGAGCCTCCTGGCCCTGGAAGATGGCGAAGAACAGGGCGCCGAGGCCGAGGTCGACGGCGGTGAGCAGGATCAACATGACGCCGAAGCCGGTGTCGATGTCCCAGTACGGCGCCGGCCAGTACTCCTCCCGGGCCAGGGGGGTGTGAGCCTTGTCCGGCAGGGCGTAGCGGTCGAGATAGGCCTGCTTGTGGGCGAAGGGGAGGATCACGACCGGAGCCCGGGTCAGGGGCACGGACTCGGACTCACCCCTCCACTCCGGCCCGCTCGTCGTCTCCCAGAAGAGACGGCGGAGCGCCGGTTCGGTCAGCACCACGAAGGCGAAGCCCTGGCTGAATCCCCCCGAAGGGGCGCGGGTCGCGTTGGCCACGAGCTGTTCGACGAGCGGACGGGCGACGGGCTCCTCCGAGAAGTCCCGCACCATCCGGCGTCGCAGCACCACGTCCTGAAACTCCATGGCGTCCAAGGTAGCGACGAGGGGTTGACGGCCTCCCGGTCAGACGGGCATCTCGGCCAGCTCGGCCAGGGCCCGCCGGATGCGCTGCTCGCTCACACCCCGGGCGGCTCCGATGGTCTGGGCAAACAGGCTGACCCGCAGCTCCTCCAGCATCCAACGGATCTGGACCGAGAGCTGGCTCCGGGCGAGGACGGGGTGGTCCTCGAGGATCTGGATCCACTCGTCCTCGACCCGATGGACGCGCTCCATCCATGTCTCGTCGCGCCCGGGGTTGGCCTGCGCCTTGTCCAGACGCATCTCGACGGCGGCGAGGTACCGGTGCAGGTCGGCCAACCGGTCCAGGCCGGCGTCGGCCACGAAGCCGGCCCCGGTGAGCCGGTCGACGTGGGCCCGCATGTCCGCCACGGAGCGGGTCAGAGCGGCCGCCCGGACCGTGTCGAGACGGCGGCGCAGGGCGGCGGCGGCGGTCAGCACCTCGCCGACGTCGGCCACGGCGCGCAGCACCCGAGGCGGGAGCGCGGCCCGGAACTGCTCGGCCAGCTCCTCGAAGGCTTCCCGTGACCACACCGGTGCACCCAGCTCCGACATCAGCTGGTCCGCCGTCGCCGACTTGATGTCGTCGAGCAGGTCACCGACGGACGGGTAGGAGGAACCGGAGATCGCCAGCTTGGTCCGGTTGGAGAGGCTGCGCAGGGCCCGGATGACGCCGGGCGTTCCCTCGAGGAGCAGCCGGCGGGTGCCGGCCCACATGGCGAGCCGGGCCGAGCCCGGGTTGGAGAAGACCCTCAGGTCGACGGCGTCGCCGGTGTCGGCCAGCGCCGGGTAGCCGACCACCGTCTGACCGTTCCAGCGGGCCCGCACCTCCGGCTCGATGCCCTCCTCCGGGAAGCCGCTCAAAGCCCGACGTTCCCGGCCCGCGAACACCGACGCCACCTCCCGGCGCGCCCGTCGGGCCAGCTCCGTCCTCAGCTCTCCGAGGTCCTTCGACGCGCCCAGCTCCTCGCCGGCGGTCCCGAGGACCACGAATCCCACCCGGACGTGGGGCGGTAGAGCCTGCAGCTCCCAGTCGCGGCCCCTGACCGGCAACCCGGAGGTCGTCGACAGCCAGTCGGCGAGGACCTCGCGAAGAGGTCCGTCCTCCGGCCCTCGTTCGGCCAGGAACGCCCGGGCGTAGTCGGGTGCCGGGACGAACTGGCGACGCACGGTCTTGGGCAGGGCCCGGATCAGGGCCGTCACGAGCTCGGGGCGCAGGCCAGGGATGTGCCAGTCGAAGCCCTCGTCCCGCACCCGGTCCAGCACCGTCACCGGAATCGCGACCGTCACGCCGTCGCGCGCCGACAGTGGATCGAACTCGTAGCTGAGAGCCAGCGTCAGGTCCCCTTGGACCCACTGCTCCGGATAGGCCGCCGGTTCCACGTCGTGGTCGCCTGCCCGGACGACGGTTTCGAGGCTCAGGTCGAGACGGAGAGGATCTTCCTCCGCCGTCCGGCGCCACCACCGCTCGAAGCTTTCTGCCGACACGACCCGGGAACCGACCCGCTCGTCGAAGAACTCGAACAGCACCTCGTCGGCCACCACGAGGTCGCGGCGGCGGGCCCTCTCCTCGAGGCGCCGCGCCTCGTCCATGACCTCCCGGTTGTGCTCGATGAAACGATGGGTGCGGGTCCACCGGTTCTCGACGAGGGCCTGCTGGATGAACATGTCGCGGGCCGCCTCGGGGTCGACCCGCGAGTAGTTGACCCGACGAGTGGCAATCGGGATCCCGTACAGGCTCACGTGCTCCTCGCACACGGCCGCCGCCCGGCGCTCGTCCCAGGACGGCTCGCCGTAGCTCCGCTTGACGAGATGCGCTCCCAGCTGCTCGATCCACTCGGGTCGGATTCCGGCCACCGTGCGGCCCCACATCCGGTTGGTCTCGACCAGCTCCCCCGCCACGACCCACCGGGTGGTTCGGCGGTGCAGAACCGAACCGGGAGCGATGGCCCAGTGGGAGCTCCGGGCGCCCAGGTAGTCCTGGCGCAGCGAGTCCCACAGCCCGACGTGGGAGAGAAGGCCCGAGAGCACGGACCGGTGCACGATGTCGGGCGGGGCCGGCTCGGGGTTGGGCCGGATGCCCATCTCCCGACTGACCTGGCGGAGCTGGCCGACCACGTCCTGCCACTCCCGCACGCGCTGGTAGTTGAGGAACTCCCGCCGGCACAGGCGGCGGAACTGGCCCGAGCTCAGGGCCTCCTGCGACTCCTGGAGGTGGTTCCACAGCTCGAGATAGCCGAGAAAGTCGGAGCCGGGACGGCGGAAGCGGGCATGGGCCTCGTCGGCGGCCGCCTGCTTGTCGACGGGGCGCTCCCGGGGATCCTGGATGGACAGGGCGGCGGCTATGACGACCACCTCACGCAGGCACCCGGCCGGCTCCGCCTCCATCACCATGCGCCCCAGGCGGGGATCGACGGGCAGACGGGCCAGGCGCCGGCCCAACGGCGTCAGCCGGGGCCCCGGACGTGCGCTCGGGCCGGACTCGATGGCGCCGAGCTCCTCCAACAGGTCCATGCCGTCGCGGATGTTGCGGGCCTCGGGAGGGTCGATGAACGGGAACGAGCCGACGTCCCCGAGGCCGATTGCCGTCATCTGGAGGATCACGGCGGCGAGGTTGGTGCGCAGGATCTCCGGATCGGTAAACTCGGGACGCGCATCGAAGTCCTCCTCCGAGTAGAGACGGATGCAGATACCGGGGCCGATACGGCCGCAGCGACCCGCCCGCTGGTTGGCCGATGCCTGCGACACGGGCTCGATGGGAAGCCGCTGCACCTTGGTGCGCCGGTTGTAACGGGAGATGCGGGCAAAGCCGGGATCGATCACGTAACGGATGCCGGGGACGGTCAGCGACGTCTCTGCCACGTTGGTGGCCAGCACGATCCGCCTGCCACCGTGGGGGCGGAACACGCGGTGTTGCTCGGCGGTCGAGAGCCGGGCGTACAGGGGCAGGATCTCGGTGTCGGGCAGCTCCAGGCGGCGCAGGACCTCGGCCAGGTCTCGGATCTCGCGCTCGCCGCTCAGGAAGACGAGCATGTCCCCCGGGCCCTCCCCGCCGAGCTCCTCGACGGCGTCGGTGATGGCCGTGACCTGGTCGGTCTCCTCGCGACCGTCGTCCTTGGTCCCGAGCGGCCGGTACCGCACCTCCACCGGATAGGTGCGCCCTGACACCTCGATGACCGGGGCG